>JBDSDI010000152.1:0-8913 GCA_039920645.1 Bdellovibrionota bacterium
CGATCTTTTCGCGCGTGCTCATCTCGTATTTCAGAAGACCGCGGCAATCGGGACCGACGGCGACTTTGTCCATGTAGGTGTCGGGTGCGTGCAAGAAATTTCCGCGGTCGGCGATCGCGATGACCGACATCGCGTCGTTGTGACCAAGCGCGCAGAGGTTTGTCCCTTCGAGCGGATCGAGCGCGACGTCGACCTTGGGCGAATCAGGATCGCGTTTGCCGAACTCTTCTCCGATATAGAGCATGGGTGCTTCGTCGCGCTCACCTTCACCGATAACGACGGTTCCGGCGACGTTGATCGAATCGAGGGCTTTTCTCATCGCATCCACCGCAGCCTGATCGGCTTCGTCACGCAGGCCACGCCCCATCAGTCGCGCGCAGCAGATCGAAGCGGCCTCGGTCACTCGAACGAATTCCAACGCTAAGTTACGGTCCATGGGGTCCCTCCAGAATCAGAGCCATGCTCCACGGCCGAGCCTGCTCAGTCAAGCAAGCGGCCCGCCGATATCCGCGCGGGCTAGACGAGCTCGACGAGGGTGACGCCGTCGCCGCCCTCGCCCGGCCACGAACCGGGTCTGAAGGTCAGTTCCGTGCGGGTCGAACTGAGGTAATCGCGAATCGCTTCCTTAAGGCGCGATGTTCCATGTCCATGCACGATCGTAACGACGGTGCCTTCGCCCGAGAAGAGACCGTTCAAGCCCTGCTCGACGCGACGAAGCGCGTCTTCGACGGTCTTACCTCGCACGTCGCAGAGCAGACTGCCGGTCGCGGCGGACGACGAACTCGTCAACTGCACGGGAGCTTTCACGTCGCGGGCGCGCTCCTGCGCCACCCGGTTGTTGCGGTAACTTTGGCCGCGCTTAGCGGCGACACGCTTGAGACGCTCGCGCGCGACACGCGTTTTGAGATCGCCGACCTGAACGAGAATCATGCTTTTGGGTTGAACGTCTCCACGTGGCGCTTCGACGATCTCGCCCATTCCCAAGCCCTCGATCTCAACGACGGTCCCGGCCACAAGTTCCGCGTTCTCAAATTCGCGGCTTTGGTTCTGGCCGGATAATTCCTGGACGTCACTCGCCTGCACGCGCATTTGCGTCGAGGCGTCGGAGATTTTTTGGAAGAGCTTGGTTGCGCCCGACTTGATCTCGTCGCCTTGGGCGCTCTTGACCTCGAGAGCGAGCTCGTCGCGGATCTTCGACATCTCGCGGATCAGCTTCTGCGATTCTTCGGAGAGCATGATCTTTTGTTTCAGACCGTATTCTTCGACCACGCGTTGCGCCTGCTCTTCGCGCTTCTGTGCGCGTTCCAGGCGATCGGAAAGTTCTTTTTCCTGCGAGAAAAAACGCACGCGGGCTTCCTCAAGACGCGAGAGCGCCTGCGTGAGATCTTTCGACGGTTCGCCCCGCAAGGAACGGGCGCGGTCGAGGACTTGTTCAGGGAAGCCGACGCTCGCGGCGGTGTCGAAGGCCGATGATTCGCCGGGCACATCGAGAATAAGTTGGTAGGTGGGGCGTTTGGAGCGGGAGTCGAAAGCCATCGAGGCGATACGGCAACGCGGATCGGCGAGCGCGAACTGTTTCAGCGCGCCATAGTGGGTCGTAACAAAAAGTCGCACGTCGCGGTCGAGAAGTTTTTCGATAAAGGCCTGCGCGAGCGGTTGACCTTCTTCGGGCGAAGTGCCGGTTGCGATTTCGTCGATGAGGACCAGATCACCCTGCTCGGATTTTTCGAACATCTCGGCAAGCATCTTCAGATGCGCCGAGAAGGTCGAAAGGTTTTCTTTCAGATTCTGCTCGTCGCCGATGCTCACGAAAATACGGTAGAGATTCGAAGGGATCGATGCGCCTTTCGCGAAGACGGGAAAGCCCGCACGCGCAAGACAGACGGCGAGCCCGACCGCTTTCATGAGAACCGTCTTACCGCCCGTATTGGGGCCCGTGAGAATAAAGGCTTTTTCCCATGCGAAGGAATTCGTCACGACGCCGCGATCGATCGCGAGCAGCGGGTGCGTGAGCGCTTCGAAGTCGAGCTTCGTCGCGTCTTGAGCGAGCGCCATCGGAAGTTTCACGTCGAGTGCGAGCTGCACGAAAGCCGAGACGAGGTCCATGCGCGCGAGAATTTTCTGGTTCGAAAAGAACGCCGAGACATGCGGACGCGTTTTTTCGACGACCGCGGCGAGGATTCGCTCAATCTCGAGTTGAATTTCTTTTTCGGTCAACTTCAGCTGGTTGTTCCACTCGACCACGTCCTCGGGCTCCACAAAAAGCGTGGCTTCGCTTCCGGAAACATCGTGAATGATACCGGGCACCCGACCCTTGAAGTTGGATTTGATCGGCAGCACGTAACGCCCGTCGCGCAGCGTGATGTAAAAATCCTGCATCAGCTCGGCGAGCTTGTTGTTCTTGAGGTAGTCCTCGAGCCGTACGCGGATTTTCTTGTGCAGCTCGCGCGACAATTCGCGAAGCGCAGCGAGATCTTCGCTCGCGTCGTCGACGATCTCGCCTTGCGGATCTAAGAGCAGAGAATGTTCTTTGAACCACGGCTCGAGGCGTTCGAGCGAAGTCGCGAGCAGCGTGGTCTGAGGAATTTTCACTCCGTAACGACGTAAGAACTGACTCAGGTCGAGGACACCGCGGTGGAAGTTGATAAGCGAACGAAATTCAATGGTGTCAATGGCGCCCGAACGCGTCATACGCATGAGCATGTCGTCGAGTAGGGGGGCGTCACCGACCGGCGGTTGCACGGCCTCGGAAGATTTCAAGGACGCAAGCTCGAGCGTCGCGCGGGCTTGGAGAGACGTCTCCTCGAGAGAAAGAAGTCCCGGTTCCCAGTCCTCGGCCAACCGCTGCCCCGAAGGACTGCGAGCGCGCAAAACAAGTTCACCCTGAAGACGTGCCCACTCGAGCGCCCGAAGCGCCGATGCGGTCACCAAAAAAGAAAGGGGCTTAGAACTCGCCATTGCCGAGAGAACCTATCAGGTCTTGAGCCATTTTTCGAAACTCTCATCAAGGTCGGCCATGCGCGTTTCGGAACGCCCGATCAGAAGCGTCCCTTCTTGCCCCCGGGCGGCTTTCAAATGGCGCTTCTCGGTGATGTCGACGACGCCGTAGCGCGCATGTCGCGCCTTGGAATTGTAAACCGCAAGTTGGCAGGCCCAGAGTTCGAGATCGTCACGCAGACCTTCGTCCTTGCCACCGAAAAGCGGCTGACCTCGAGGAACCCAGACGTGGGAGCCACCCAGTCCACGAATGTGGAACCAGAGATCTCGCGAACCCGCTTCGCGGTAAAGCTGCGCATTCTCGCGCACGTTGCGACCAAGTTTCGCGCGCAGTCCCGAAGGATGCTCGACCCACTGGCCAGTCCCTTTCGAAGCTGAAGCTTTCGTTTCGTGAGAGGCGCGAGCAACAGGCGCTTTGACTTCGAGGGGCGGAACTTCGCCGGCCGCTTGCGATTCGAATTTTGCAGCCACTTCAAGCAAACGCTTTTGCGAGCCTTGAAGCTTTCGGCGATAGCGCCGGCGCAGGTCGTGGATCGTCTCGAGCGCTTCGGCCCGGCGACCGATTTGGAAAGGAGGAAGCTTCGCTTCGCTTCGAACCCAGATCAGCGCCTTTTCGGCTTCGGGGCTCCAGCCCGCGCTGCGTCCCCAGGCCTGCGGATCCATTTCGAGGAAGGAACAAAGCCCTTGAAGTTCGTCGAGCCCGTGGCGGCTGGTCTCGACATCTCCTTGAACCTTCTCGACGAGCTTCTCCGCTTTGGAGAGCATACGACCTTGCTGTACCGTCGGAACGTGCGTCGCGGTGTCTTCGGGCTGCGCGGACTCGTCCCCGCGCGCCGTTTTCAGGGTCCCGAGATCAAGGCTGCGCGAAAAATCTTTCTCGCCCTCGCGGCGTACGCTGACTTTCACCCGAGAACGCTGGGCCCCTTCGCGCTCCCAGAGCAGCGACACTCCGCCCGAAAGCTTCAGCTCCCAGGACCCCGCGCCGTTCTGATCGAAATAGAACAGACCTTCCACGCGCCGGTTGATCGCGTGGGCTTTCACGAAAAGAGAGACGGGGTCTTGGGAGGCTTCGAGCCCCGCTTTGCCGTAGGTGACATCCTCAGCGCTCTCGAGGGCCGCAAAGGCCCACTCCCGCGTTTCCGGGTCCCAGCCCAATAAAAGCCCCTTCTTAGGACCTGGGAAAAATCTCAACTCGTAGATCCACGCGCCCCCCTCGTCTCTCCACGCCTTGAAGACTTGAAGTTGCGACGCGAGCAGAAAGTTATTGACTTGCTGCGTAAACGCCTTAATAATACGGGGTTTAAATAAGTATTCCATTGACAGAATCTTCGTCAAAACAGGTAGGACTATACACGATGGCCGCAAAAAGCAAGAAAGCTAAACCTTCCAAACCCGCGTCGACTCCAAAGAAGGCTGCAGGCTCCAAGAAGCCGGCCGTCAAGTCAAGCAAGGCCAAATCCGTAGCGGCCGCTCCCAAGAAAACCGCTGCAGCTCCCGCAAAAAAAGCCGCCGCTCCCGCGAAGGCCGCTCCGACAAAAACCGTCGCTGCGAAAACTGCGGCGCCCGCGCCCGCTTCCAAAATCAAAACGACGAAATCCGGTCTTAAGCAAGAAGTGTCCCTGAAAGCGAAAACTTCCAAGGCCAGCGAAAGCAGCTCGCGCCGTTCACAAGCTGCAGCGTTCATCGAAGCTGCGCTTGAAGACGAAGAAGCCGAAGAAAACGACGACGACGACGAGTTCGATCCCGAAGCGTTTCTCGCAGCCTCCGGCGGCAAAGGCCTTATCCGCTCACACACGATGCGCAAAGAGCGCGTCGATCTGAATCTCCCCGTTCGCTACCGTCACCCTAAAGGACCGATGGTCTTTAACGCGATCCTCGTAAATCTTTCCAAAACCGGTCTCTGTCTCGAAAGCAAAGAGAAGCTCAAAGACAAAACCGTTCTGCGCATCGAGATTCCTTTGCCCCATACCTCCGAACTCTTCGCGATCCAAGCTGAAGTCATCTGGACCGAGAAGGCTCCCGAGTCAGCCACCGGCAAGAATGCGACTTTCCATCTCGGAATGAACTTCCTCGCGATGTCCCTCGCGAAGAAGACGGTTATTAACAACTTCATCCAACAGCGCCGCGACGAAATTGTCATGGCGAAGATCGGTCTCGACCGCTTCTCCGAATCCGTTCCCGTTGCCGGCCTCGACTGACACTATTCCCATTTTCTGTAAATCCCGCGTCGGATGGAGAAGTCTCCACTCGACGCGGGATTTTTGTTTGAATAGATACCTACCTATGACGAAAAACATTCTTATTCTGGCTACCTTCGCCTCCACTCTCTCTTTCGCCGGCGAGCGCATCGTGCGCAGCTTTGACTGCAAAGCGAACTACAAAGACTCTAGCAGCCAGACGGGAAGCTTCACCGCGACTCTCGTCGATATCGCCCAGCCGAACGAAGATTTCCCAGGAGAAGAAAAATCCATCAGCCGTCTCGAGTTCACCGCGAATTTTGTTCCTGCCGACAAAGCTCAACTCGCCACCGAAGCACGCGACGAAGACATCGAAGGCGTACGTGACGACGATCCCAGTGGTCGCAGCGGATGGGGGGGCAGCGCCTTCTACATGCAGATTACCAAAGGCACCGAAGAAGCTCCCATCGAAGCGCTGGTTCTGATGACCAAAGCCGACCGCGAACAACAAGGACAAAAACTCCGCAGCTACGAATTCCAGATCGACAAACGTAGCTTTGAAACGGCAACTCCAGATGCCGATGAAAAAGTGGATCTGCTGGCCCAAGGCCGTCTCGTTTGCACTCAACGCTAAGCGTGACATGATTCCTTGAAGCGCGGACTTGCGTCTAGAGTGCAAGTCCGCGGATCCTCGTCCACCTCGCCGCAGCGCACACCTGTTGCGATCTCTCCACGTGATCGCGTCACGGACTCCACACATCGTCCGTAATATTAACTTCATGACAAAACATGCACTTATTCTCGCTGCCTTGTATTCAACGCTTTCTTACGCGGCAGAGCGAGATCTTCGTAGTTTCGACTGCGAAGCGCAGTTCAAAGACGCTCACGAGGGAAGCGGCAGCTTCAGCGTGGTTTTAAACGATCTTGCAACCCCCGATCTTGAGAATCCCGGCATCGAACTCTACTGGAGTCACCTCGAATTCGCCGCGCCCTTCATATCCATTAAAGCCGTTATGAATACCGAACGTGACACCGAAGATGCCGAGGTCGAGCGTGACGACAACCCTCAGGGACGCAACGGATGGGGCGGCACAGCCTTCTACGGAATGATTCTAAAAGGCACCGACGAAAACCCGTTAGAGACGCTCATGGTGGTCACCAAAGCCGATCGCGAACAACAGGGCAAAACCGAGCGCAGTTACCGCTTCGCCGCGATTAAGATGACCGCGGACGATGTCGATGCTCATTCCAGTCGCAGCCAGGAAAAACTCGCGGAAGGAACTTTCAGCTGCACCCAGCGCACGCCTTAAAGCCTGTGAGTGTGGGCGCGAACTGAGTCGCTGTCTTAACCCAATCTGAATGATCCTCGAACACGATCTCTGTTAAAATCGGGTCATGAAGATCTGGGATTTATTGATTGTTATCACGGCGCTTAGTGCTTCGGCGCACGCGCTCGATCTCGGTCACGTCGATACGGTCCCCGTTGCGCCCGAAAAATTTGATTCCTCGAGCACCGTCCTCGATATTTTTTCAGATGAGGAACGCTTTTGCCGACTGGATCTCCGAGGCCTTAAGACGGAACCTCTTGATGACACTCCGGAGGCGGAGGCGTGGGAGGAGTTGACGAGAGAGCCGGGGATTATTTACCCGAGCATGCTCAAAGACGCCGAAGATCGCAAAGCCACCAATCACGGAGCTCTCACAGCGCTCAACAGTCTCGCAACGAAGCTCAAAAAAGTTCCCGGAGGCATGGGCGCGCTTATTCACGACTATCAAGAAATTCTGGGACTCAATGCTTACAGCAGCAGCGGCGAGGTTGGAGCAAGTAACGCCGGCATCGCCAAGCATTTCGAAACCGTTCTCAAAAACGATCCTAAACTCCAGGATGCGGCCCGAGCCTTTTACAAAGACATCCGCGCACGCGATGTCGAGCGCGTCGCCTGGAACAACATCCGAAGCGACGAACAGTTCCCGTTAAAAGACCGCGCTTCACTCGCCGACCATGCCCACGATATCAAAAATCCTAATCTCACGGACGGCTGGGCTTGGGACCTGGCCTTAAAGTATTCCGAGAGAGACCCCGTCCTTGCGATGCGTATCATTGGGCTCTGTGGACATGACGACACCGCGCAAGGCTCCTACTACACCGCGATTCCTCCGGAACAACAGGAGTCGGTCGTGAAAGAGGAACAGTCTGCGATGTTGCTCGAAACCCGCCTTTTGGAAGCAAAGATCGCCCGAAACCTAGCGTTGATCGACGAATTGAAATTGAAATTGGCTCATCCGGGCGGCAATGAGCAACAGGACATAGAAGATAAATTCTCTCTGGCGAATCTTCAAGAGCAAGTGATCTCGGACAAGACTTCGTTGGCAACGAACGAAAGCACACCTAATGAATCTCCCTTAGGCCGCGAACTCATTTGCCCTCCAAAATCTTCGTCATTCTATTACCCGGGCGGTCTCGGTGCAAAAGTCGATATCCCTCAAGACCTCAAAGATCGCATTATCAAAACCCAAGAAAATGCTTCCGCAAGACCGCGTGGTCGTCAACCGGGCGCGCTTCTCCCGGCGAAGTACTACCACATCATGGGATCTGCAGCCGTCGCTTGTGAACTTGTCGCCAAAGGCCACAGTCCCGCGCTTGTAAAATCCCTTTCGCGTCTTCTCGGATGGGCATATCGCGCGCAACGACTGAACGCCGAGCAGTGCAGAAACGCTTTCGATGACGCAAAAGCTGAAGACAAAGAGCGACTAGTGAAACTCAGGAACAAGGCGTCGTTCGGAAAAAAGAAAGATGCACAAAACACCAAAGGCGACGAAGCCTCGCCCGAAGAACACAGATCCGAAAACCAGAACGTGTCGCAGGACGCGGTCCAGCTCATGAAGGCGTCCGCTCTCGGCGGACAAAAAATCGGCTGGGGAGATTTTAGCGTTCAAATTCCACAGACAAACTTTCGCGTTAAAGTTCCCGCATGGCTTGAGAAATTCGATTACGTGAAAAACTTCAGCAAGCCCAAGGACTGGAGCAACGAGCGATTCGCGGCCGCCAAACTCAAAATGGAGAGCTGGTTCGCCGACTGGGCCTGGACGACCGAGCAACACGCCGTGGGTGGCGATTTCGGCGCCGAGATGTGCTCGCCCGAAAACGTGAAGGCGGCGAAGGCTCGCGCCGCCATTAAGCGTTGAAGTTCGGAAGGGTGATACCGCGGTCCAGCAGCGTCTTCGGCACGCCTTTAGGAATCGCGCTCAGAAGCTTCTTCGTGTAGTCATCCTTCGGATTCTTGTAAATCTCTTCGGCACCGGCCATCTCGACGATCTTACCCTTGTTCATGACGAGAACATCGTCAGCGATGAACTTCACCACTGCGAGATCGTGCGAAATGAAGATGTAGGTCAGATTCATATCTTCTTGGAGATCCAAGAGGAGGTTGAGGATCTGCGCCTGAATCGAAACGTCGAGCGCCGAAACGGATTCGTCGCAAACGAGGAATTGAGGTTCTACCGCAAGTGCGCGCGCGATACAGATCCGCTGACGCTGACCGCCCGAAAATTCGTGCGGGTAGCGCGAGAGCGCTTGTGCCGGCATGCCGACTTTTTCAAGCAAGTATCTAGCGCGCTCCAGGCGTTCAATCTTGTTTCCGTGAATCTTATGAATTTCCATGGGCTCGGTGATCGCCGCACCGATCGTCATACGGGGATTGAGCGAAGCATAAGGATCCTGGAAGATGATCTGCATCTC
>JBDSDI010000153.1:0-12127 GCA_039920645.1 Bdellovibrionota bacterium
TGTGCGCCTGTGGCACACTGAAATTCCAAGAACTCGGAGCAAAAAGCGTGCGCCTGTGGCACGCTTTTCGGTCCTCCTACTCAATGATTTCGAGGACGGAGCGCAGCTTCAATTTCGTGGAGGCAGCGTTCAGGATCGTGCGGAGCGACTGAGCCGTACGGCCTTGTTTTCCGATAACCTTACCGAGATCTTCTTTAGCAACATGCAACTCGATGACCGTGGTCTGTTCGCCACGAACGGCAGTCACTCTTACGTTATCAGGAGCATCGACCAGCGCCTTCACAACAAATTCAATCAGCGACACCAGCGTATTTTCTTGATCAGCCATGTTCAAACCCTCAGCAACTTTCGCTATTGTCACTTTAACATGCTGTCTCGCCAAACTAAAAAGCCGTTAAGAATTTTGGGCCTTGCCGCATTGCTGGTCTTGACTCAGTGTGGCGTCCGCCGCGACCCTTTACCTCAACACCAACAAGCCGGTCCGCAGGGGTCTTCGACCGACGAATCCTCTGAGGCCTCGAAGTGATTTCGAGGCTCGTCGACTATCCGGGTCCCCTTTGGAAAATTTATTCCGTCATGGGCATGGCCGCTGCCATTCTCTGGATGATGCTTTGGGGCCCCCTCGTCATCGTGCTCAGTTTTTTTGGAAACCGCCCTCTCACAACATGGATGGTCGGGACCTGGAACCGAGGCGTCCTCAGAATCTTCCGTATCAAAGTCCGCGCGAAGATCGACCCTTCTTACGACCCCGCTCGCCCCTGCCTTCTGGTTTCCAATCACCAAAGCCATCTCGACATTCCCGTCATCTACGAAGCCCTCCGCGGACACGTGCGCATGGTCGCCAAACAGGAACTCTTCAAGATTCCGATTTTCGGACAGGCTCTGAAGTTTTCCGAATTCGTCCCCGTCGACCGCGGCAACCGTGAAGCCGGACGCGAAGCCGCTAAGAAAATCACTGAGCGCATCCGTTCGGGGCTTCAAATTTGGGTCGCACCCGAAGGCACGCGCAGCGACGACGGCAAACTTCAACCCTTCAAGAGCGGAGCCTTCGGAGTTGCGATCGACGCGGGGGTTCCCATTCAACCCCTCGTCGTCAAGAACGCCTACAAGGTCATCCGCAAGCACGAGCGCTTCATTAAGATCGGCATGACAATCGACTTCGAAGCTTTACCTCAGATCATGGCCGCTGATCAAACCAAGGAAAATCGCCATCACCTGGCAGACGTCACGCGCGCCGCGATTCTTGCCCGACTCGAAAGCGAATAAAGGGCGCTTACGACTTGCTGGAATTGGCCAGTGCAAGGCGTTTTGAAAGCGTGACCATGAGAGCCTTCGACCATGACGGTCGACGGAAAAGAACGATCTTGAACAGACCAATTGGAACTTCGATGAGCTCACATGCCGTGACCGTCTTTACACTCGCCGCACGCGGCGTGTCCGTAACGTAGGACATCTCTCCAACGAACTCTCCCTCGACAATTGTTCCGAGATGGACCTCGCGGTCTTCAACGTCGCGATAAGCCCGCAATGTACCCTTTTTTACGAAATAGACGAACTCGGCCTTTTCCCCTTCGCTGAGGAGAACATGTCCTTCAGGAAAGAACCGCAGTTTGAATTCGGAGCGAGCACCCTGAAAAGCGAAATCGAGCGCGCGCTGAATGCAACTGAGTCGATCGGTGTTCGAAGGGTCTTCGCCGACGAACTGAATACGGCCCGAGACAATCTCATCCAAATAAGCTTCTTTCGAGGGCAGATTCTCATCGATGACGATCGCTACGTTCGCGAGTCGATCGTTCGAGAGCATGGCGTCGAGGACACGAGTGCCCGTCATCTTAGCGACATTGAAATTCAGCATAACGACATGGGGAACGGCATTGGCGATCTTGTCCAAGGAGGACGGGCCGTCCATAGCGGAATAGATCGTAGCGTTGTGGATACTGCTGCGAACCAGTTCGGTCCAGGCGTCTAAACGAGCAGATTCGGAGCTTACCAAAAGGAATGTCTTCCGGTCACTTTGGGAATTGGACATCTGGAAATACTCTACCGAGTTAAGCTTCGGCCCGCAAGAATCCGAAGGAAAGTCTGGAAAGACGAGTCGAGGCGCTTTAGAGACGACTCATGGAACTCGCTCTTAATCTGACCACGCACTGGCACGGACTCTGGACCGCACTTGTCACTCCCCTCACGTCGGAGGCTGGCAAACTTCGAATCGACGCGAAGAGTCTTGCGCGTCTTATCGAGAAACAACTCGCCTCCAAATCTCTCACAGGGCTCGTGATCGCGGGATCAACAGGAGAAGGATCGCTGCTTTCCGAAGACAACTTCCGCATTCTTCTTCAGGAAGCGGCCGCGATCGTAAATAAACGCGTTCCCCTGATCGCCGGCGTCGGCATCGGCGGGACCGAGAGCGCCCTGAAGAATGCAAGCGTCATCGCCGCCGCGGGTTACCAAGGTCTGCTCGCGAGCCCACCGGCTTACGTCAAGTCTCCTCAACGCGGCCTTGTGAAACATTTCTCGCAAATCGCCAGCGTCGGACTTCCCGTCTGTCTCTACGAAGTCGCCGGACGCGCCGCCTCTTCGATCCACATCGAAACGATCGCAGAAATCGTCACGTCTCCCGCCAACAAGAACATCGTCGCCGTGAAGGATGCCAGTGCCGATATCCCACGTCAGATGAGAAGCTCCGAACTTTTCGGCAAGCGTCTCGCCCTGCTTTCGGGCGATGACTTCAGCTTCGCGCCTTTTCTTTGCTCGGGCGGCCACGGTGTCATCAGCGTAGCGACCCATGTCGTTCCCCGCCGGATGAAGCGCATCTACGATCTCGTCCTCGCGAAAAAACTCGATGAGGCTGTCGCCGAGCAGAATCTCATCCGCCCCCTGGTCGATGCCCTCTTTTGGGAATCAAACCCCATTCCGGTAAAAAGTCTCGTGAAGGACCTGGGCCTGATCGAAAAGGACGTCTTCTGCGCTCCCCTGGAAGCGATGGATCCCCTGAAGCGCTCCGCTCTTCTTGCGCTCTTCAAAGAGATCGGCGATTTGCCATGAAGACGAAGAAAACGCCTCCGCCGCGCCTGAAGCTTGCACTCATCGGCGCCAGCGGTCGTATGGGCCAGAAAGTTCTCGAAGTTCTCGATGCGAGCGACGATTCCGTCGCTCAGATGTTCACGCTGATGTGGCACGGATCCACGCGCGATCCCAACGAACTCGATACCCTCGTAAAATCCAAACCCGATCTCATCGTCGATTTTTCGAAGCCCCCCGGCACTCTCGCCTGGGTCCGCGCTTTTAAAAAAGCGGGCTCCTCAAAGCCCGCAGCACTTATCTGCGCGACGGGATTCGATACGTCAGAGAAAAAATTCCTCGAAAGCGCCCTTAGGAATTGGCGCTGGGCCCTTGTTCCCAATACCAGTCTCGGCGTCTACGCGATGGCCGAGTCCCTCAAGGCACTCGCGAAGGCCCTGCCCGAAGATTACGTCTTCTCGATTCACGAGAGTCACCACGCTAAGAAAGTCGATTCCCCCAGCGGCACCGGCCTCCTGCTAAAGACGGTGATCGAAAAAGCGCGCACCTCGAAAAAGGAAATTCAAATTTCCTCCGTTCGAGGCGGCAGCGATCCCGGTACTCACACCGTCACGATCCTCGGCCCTTTTGAAAAGATCGTACTCACGCACGCCGCTGAAGACCGTCGTCTTTTTGCGCGCGGAGCGCTGACTCTGGGACTTTCACTCGTGAAGAGTAAAAAGAAATCGCCCCTTTCTTTGGAAGAGCTTCTCAAAGCTTAACGGTAGCTTCAGTCCAATGACGGGGCACCTCTGCGAACAGTTCGCGGCGTCTTCAATGGCACATCCGGAATTTTGCCCGCGTCACCGATCTTTTAGCCTACGCTGTCGTCAGAAAAGCTCCCAAGCTTAAGGTGAGCCATTTGCTGCTTCAGAAGCTTCAAGCGGCTCACCAGAGTTTGGAAGGGCGCTGTTCCTTTTTTTATACTTCAATATTCCGCCTCATCCCGCGAATTTTTGTTGCAAACCGCACCCATCGCTACCATAGTATATCCATGCAGCGCACCCTTCTTCCTGGGACATGGTCAAAGTCACGCTTTGCCTTCGGCGGTGCGCTGCTCAAAGGCTCGCATGCGAAAACCAAACGTATTTTCAACCCGAAACTTCCGCTACATGTGGTTCTGAAGTCTTCAAAGGCTCATGGAAAAAAATCTCTTCTTTTACATTCGCGCCGTATCGCGCTGATTCTTTCGGCACAAGCTGAACGCCACCATGTCAGTCTTCACCAGGTCGCCAATGCCGGGAATCACATCCATTTGCTTCTGGAAGCACCCTCGCGTTCACATCTTTCGGCATTCCTGAAAGCCATCTCAGGACGTATCGTTCAAGCAGTTATGAGTGACGGCTTGGGAAAGCCCACTTCAAAACCTTTGGGATTCTGGGACGCGCGTCCTTTCTCCCGCATCGTAAGCCGCGGCCGAGAGCTTCGAAACGTTGCGAGGTACCTCGGAATCAATTCAACGGAGATGGCCGGCATTTCGCGGTCGCAGATCAGACAGATTTTTGAAGAGATTCAAGATTTGCTCAGGCGAGGCTGTATCCCTCGAACGCCGGGACTTCTGGCTGTAGGATTTAGCTAGGACGCCCTTCGTATCTGAATCAAAGTCCGAGATTCAGGTTGCGAGCTCGGCGTCTTGTTTTGCCGAGAAGTCCATCTCGTCACCAAGCCGGGCTTAAAGATAAAGCTTCTGCGGATCGAGCTTCTCGCGGAGAAGGCGCACTTCCTCGCGCGTCGGCGGCACGGCCTGCGCCAGCGACTTCGCGAATTTAAGATTCCATCCGCACTTGGCTTGAATATCTTCCTTAATCGCTCCGGGGAAAAGCTCCGTGACGATAAACTCGTTGTGGGCCTCGCTCCAACTCATAACGCAAAGATCGGTGATGATCGCCGTGGGGCCTGCGCCGGGAAGCCCCCACTCCTTACGGCTCTTGCCGAGTGAGAAGTTTCCGGGACTCGTGATGAAATCGCAGGTTTCGACGAAGCTTTTGTTGGAAAGACGCATGACGATCACCACACGCTGAGCGTGGACCGCGATTTCGCAGGCGCCGCCGCTGCCGGGTAAACGCACTTTGGGTTTAGCGTAAGGACCAATGACCGTCGTGTTGAGATTACCCCACTTGTCGATCTGGGCGCCGCCAAGGAATCCGACCTGGATACGACCGCCCTGCAGATAATACTGAAAGACTTCCGACTGACTCACGATGGACAGCGCTCCGGTCACGAGCGCGGGATCGCCGATCGAAACGGGCAGACGCTCGGGCTGAGCGCCAACCGCGCCGGATTCGTAAATGAGCTGTAGCGCAGGGGCGTGCGTCTCGCGCGCGAGATTGCAGGCCACGTTCGGCAGACCGATTCCGACGAAGACGACTTCATGATCGTGCAGCTCTTTGCTCGCGCGCACGGACATCATTTCGGATGACGTATACTCAAAATCCATAATCCACTCCCGCCGACATGCGCGATTTCGCGCGCAGCTTGTCGAAAATCTCCGTGCCCATTTTCTTCACGTAGGCCTTGCGGTCCGCACAGGAGAAAACGAACTCGTCGAGATACGCGTCGTAAGTCTTCTCGTCGCGAGAGATCTCGTCCCATTTAAGGTAGAAGTCGTTGTCGCGATCGTAATGACCTTGCACGAAACTCGGATGGCAGCCCCACGGCTCATGAACCACGTTTGCGACTAGAAATCCGGGAACGATCGTGCGGTTCGGATCCGAGCGGATCACCGCGGTGTCGACAATTTCTTCGGCGACAACGATGACTTTCTTGGCGGCGAACGCGCTTTCTTTCTGAGTTCCGTAAAGGCCCCACGCCTGCGCGTTGCCGTCTTGGTCGGCGCGTTGGCAGTGAAGAATAACGACGTCCGGTTCGAGTGGCGGAACGGCCGCGAGCTGCTCACCCGTAAAAGGACAGGTCACATGTCGAATCGAGGAATTGGATTCAGGGATGCTGCTACCGTTGTAGTTTCTGAGAGGCCAGAAAGGCAGTTTGGCGGCTCCGGCCTGAATACGACTTACCATTCCGAAATGGGAGTACTCTTCGATTTCCAGAGGACGCGGCAACCCTTTTTCGGTGGCCTTCCGGAAAGCGTGCAGACTTCCGACTCCGGGGTTGCCGGCCCAGCCATAAACCATTTTCTTAACGCAACCCGCCTGAATCATCTGATCGTAGATCAAGTCCGGCGTGAGCCGGATCGCCGTGAGGTCTTTGCGTCCCTGACGCATGATCTCATGCCCGGCCGCAAAACAGATAAGGTGGGTGAAGCCCTCAATATAGACACTGGATCCGTCATGGACCGTGTCTGCGATGGCTTCTTTCATCGAACAGCGTTTGTCGCTCATGGCCAAGAAGATTAGGTCCGTTGAAGCAATTAGGCAATTGGCTGATTTTGGCTGGGCTTTTTGATAGTCTGGGTCCGCAGCGGGAAGCCGTCCCGAAAAGAAACCATGCGCCACGATTCAATCTTCCAAACTGAATGTCTCAATCTTCTCTCCTATCTGCCTTTTGAGCTGAGCCGTGACGCGACCGCAATTCACATTCGCTATCTCAGTTCACAAGAGACGTTCTTTTGGAAAACTCAGCCGCTCGACCTCACGCGTCTTCCTTTAGCTCGGCTCGAAGGTCTCAGCGTTGCGGCCGAGAGTCTCACCTGGACGATCGACTCCATTTCTAGCGGAGACAGTCTTCGTGCCGGACTTGAAGTCATGCGCACACTGCGTGAGCTCGTGCTTTCGGAAAATCTTCAGGCTCATTTTTGGTCGCGCCCGTTCCACATCACCGCGAGCGGTTTCAAGGAAGGCAGCCTCGAACGTACTTCGAAGCTCCTTAAGGAACTCTACGACGACAAACTCATGGTTCCCGAGAAAAAAGGTTTTCTCGTGGACCTCTGGAGATCGACCGGACCCTATCTCGTCGCCGACGAAGAGGGATCGCCTTCTTTTCTCGATGCGGCCTCGCAGATCGCCTCGCTTGCGATCGACCATAACCACAAAAGTCGCGGGGCCATGCTACTTCGGCCCGAACTTCAAGACGCGAAACTCAATCTCGCGGACTGGGACGTTGCCGATGCGCTCAAGGGCGTGATTCGGCGACACTCCAAACTTCCCTTCGTGCACTTCTCTAACTCCGGAGCCGAAGCGATGGAAACGGCGCTGCGCTCCTGTCAGACCGAGTACCCGGAGCGACGTCACATCATCGCCTTCGACGGCTCCTTCCATGGACGAACCCTCGTCGCGCTCCACACCACGCACAGTCCCGCCAAACGCATTCCTTTTGAGATCCATAAAGACCTCGTGAGCTTCATGCCGTTCCCCGAAGACAAGGAACCACATCTCACCCGCGCCGAACCCGAGGCGTGGACTCAAACCTGGGCTTCGGCACAGGACCCCGATCTCGAAACGCGCGTCTCGTTCTGGAAAAATTCCGGCGACTCGCTCATCCGCTCCGAGATTGAGTCGCTGCTCGCCGTCCGCAAGCAGATCCTTCAGGACAAGCCTCTTTGCGTCGTGATCGAGCCCGTTCAGTGCGAAGGCGGAGATCGCTACGCGAGTCCGCGCTACTTCCGCGCGCTGCGGCTTCTTACGCGCGCGCTCGACGTGGCGCTCGTCATAGACGAAGTTCAGTGCGGATTCGGCCTGGGCGGTCCCTTCTTCTGGCACAAACGTTTCCATCTTGTCGACGCGACGGGCGCCCATGATGGGCCTGATGCGATCTTCCAAGCGAAGAAATCCCAGATCGGAATCTGCGCCACGCGCTTCAAGATGATGATCACCGACGAAACCTCACCGGCTTCGGTTCATCGCGGCTATATCCAAGCCATCGAGATTCTCGACCATTCGGCCAAGCCGCTCGAAAGAAAAGTGACCGAGCACCTCAAGGCTTTCCAAAAAGCACTGGGTAGCGATCTCGTCGCTTCTCCGCGCAATCAAGGCTACGCATTCGCCTTCGATCTACCGGATGCGAAGATCATGAACGCGCTCGTCTCCAAGCGCTTTCCCAACGCCCTGCTCTTTTACCCAGCGGGCGAACGCACGGCACGCTTCCGCCTTTGGGTCGGCACGCATGACCACGAACTTCTGGAAATTTTCTCAAATCTCTACCGCTGCTTCGAAGAGCTTGCGAAAGAAGGTCTTATTCGGAGTATCCCCCCGCGCACCGAATGGCTTGCGCAGTATCCCGAGGCCTTCCGCGAAAAGATCGAGAAACCCCACATGAACGAGCACTCGATCTGGCCCGACTTCGTTGTGAACGCCGATCCGAAATCGCTCGCGTCCTTCTCCACCGAGAAATGGGACCGCGCCTATCACAAGCTCGTTACGAATTGTCCGCAACTCATCCTTCTCGCGGCCGAGAGTAACTACGACCTTTCTTGTCCGCCAAAAAGTTTCGACGATCTCTTGAAGACCTACGAAACGAATCCGAAATTCACGCGCCTCGAGCTCGTCTGGAAAGCGGCGCGTTTTTTCGGCACTCGCATCCTACAGGCCACACCCGACGTGATCCGCGCGCACGCCGCAGACATCACGGCACTCCAGGAAAAATCCTACGAAGCCGCGCGCCAAGCGACCGCCGAACAGTTCGTCGAGATCGCGGTCGACCCGCGCGGGATCGTGCACATCGCATTTGCCCCCGACGGGCATCTGATCGGACTCAGCGCTGCGGCGCCGGCGCAAGATTTTCTCGACGTGCCGATGCTTGATCGCGACCCCCACTGTCGCGATCCGAAATGCCTTTACTCTTTCGATCTCACCCTCGATGCACGCCACCAAGGCAAAGGCCTCGGCCTGCGTTTCAAGTGCGAACAATACATCGCGGCGATCCGTTCCGGAGCGCGCTATCTGAAGAGCCGCAACCGTTATCCCGAAGCGATCGCGATGGCGCGTCTCAACTTCCGCCTTTCCGCCGCTATCACCGACATCAACGAGAAGGACTACGGCGGGACCGGAACGGCGCTCTACCAAAGTTGGAACTTCGAGCGTTCGACGGTCGCCACGCGCTACCGCATCGGCGACATTCAAGAAGGATCGTTAAAAAACAAACTCACGCTTTCGAACTTTGTGAGCCGCCACTACGTGCACGACGTTCGCGTGCTAGCCGACGCTCTTCCTGCGAGTCACCGCCATCTCTATCTGGCCTCGGGACGCGCTGAGACCGCCGATAAATCGCTTCGGCTCCTCAGATGGTTCCGTCCCACGGGACTCGCAGCCATTTCCGCCGAAGGGGCGTACTTTGGTCAGACGACCGCGGCCAGTCGCAGTCTCGGTGGACCATGGCCACTCCGATTCTTCGACTGGCCCCTCGTCGAAAGTCCTCGCGAGCTCGAGCAACTTTTCCAAACCCGTCATGCCGATCATTTCCTGGGATTTTATGCCGACGGCCCCAAGCCCGGTGAAAAACTATCCGCCGAGATCAAACGCCTTCAGGAATTCTCAGAAATCTGCAAAGCCCACAAGATCCCCTTCGTTCTCAACGAAACCGAAAGTGCTTTCTGGAAAAGCGGCAAGGATTTTTGCGTTGGCGGAAACGAAGTCGATTGCGACGCGATCATCATCTATCCTGGACATCAACTCGGAGTGCTCGCCGTGAAAGAATCCCTCTTTCTCGATAAGCCCCTCATGCTCATCTCGACCTGGGATGGCGACGAGTTCAGCCTGGCGCGCATGAAGACCCGGATTCTGGAGGAGATGCCATGACGATTCATTATCTGAAACTCGAAGGAACGGACCCTCAGTCCTGGGGACATCAGCAGGGCGAAACCCTCAAGACGCAGATCCGCGAGTTGAACGCCATTCGCCAAGAGCTCCTCGCGGGATTTCTTAAAGGCTGGTCACGCGACGAAGTCCTCGATTTGTGTCGTGAACATGCTGAGACCCTCGCCGAAAAAGATCCCGCCCTCTTCGCCGAAGCCAAGGGCATCGCCGACACCACCGGCGTGAGCATCGAAGACCTCATGGCGCTGAACGCCTACACCGACATGCGCGACTTCTCGGCCGGCGACAAGACGCGCAGCGAGGACGGATGTTCGATCCTCGCGGCTAAATCTCCCACCGTGAATTTCTGCGCACAAACGTGGGACATGCACGGCTCGGCCACTCCCTATATGCTGCTGCTGGAAATTCCAGGACCCATACCCATGCATGTCCTCACGATTACGGGTTGTCTCGGCCTGGCCGGCGTGAACGACCAGGGACTCAGTGTGATGATCAACAACATGCATTGTCGCGAAACGAACCGCAAAGGCATCGTCTGGCCGGCGCTGGTGCGCAAGATGCTCGCGACCACGAAGACCTCGCACGCAGCGAAAGTGCTCGCCGACAACATCCCAAGCTCCGGTCACAACTACATGATCTTCGATCGCTACACCGCGACGGATATCGAAACGAGCGGCAAGAGTTTTGAGAGTATCGGGCATCTGCGCGAAAAAGACGCCGGCTACCTCATGCACACGAATCATTATGTCGGTGCCCTTCGGGAAATCGAGATCCTCGATCGCCAAAGTCCGTCGACGCATGCACGCTACGACGCGCTGAAGACTTTCGCGGGTGCCCATCCCATCGACGGCGTGACGAGCCGACAGCTCATCGAAGGTCTTTTCGTAAAAGGCTCGACCTGCCACACGCTCAATATTCCACCGAACGACCAGACCCCTCATGCGGGCGCGACCTGCGGCGGCATCATCGTCGATCACGTTCTGAAAAAGGCAACGGCCTTCGGCGGACTTTATCCGGAAGGCAAACACTTCGAGTGGAAGCTCAACTACTAGCGCTCGTCTGGTTGCTGGTGGGGCTTATTTTAATTTCCCCGCGAAGACCGCATACCATTCATCCAGGCCAGCGCGAATCATAGCGATCATCTCGTCAATTTCTGAATTCTTGATCGTAAGCGGAGGACCGAGTACGAGCACGTCGCCCTCGGTGCCGTCGATCTGTCCGGTGTTAAACCAGGTCACGAGTCCTTTTTCGAAAAGAATTTTGCCGAGTCCCTCTGAAGCTTTCAGCGAACGCGGGATCGGCGCTTTAGTTATCTTGTCTTTCACGAATTCGACGCCTGCGAGCATGCCGCGCCCGCCGATATGTCCGACGAGCGGATGATCGCCGAAGTTGCGTTTCAGTTCCGCACGGAGATAGTCGCCCGTCGCGCGCGACTTCTCGATCACGCGGTGACGATCAAGGAAGCGCACGACGCCAAGACCAGCGGCGACCGAGGATGGCGTATTGATATAGGTCTGCGCGTGCATAAAGGAACCTGAGTTCTTGGCAAGCACATCCACCAGATCGGTGCGCGTGAGCATCGCGCTTAGCGGCGCATAACCGCCGTTCAGGCCTTTGCCAAGAACAAGCAGATCGGGCTCGAAGCCCTCTTGCTCGCACGCATAGAACGTACCCGTGCGTCCCATGCCGCACAACACTTCGTCGGCGATCATGAGAATGTCATTATCGCGGCAAATCTTTTGGACCCGGCGGAAATAGTTCTTCGGAGCGCAGGAGCCGCCCGTCGAAGTTCCGCTCACGGTTTCCATCAGCATGCAGGCGATCGAATCGGCGCCCTCTTTCTTGATCGCGTCTTCGATTTGGCTAACGTAAAAATCTTCGGCCGCGCCTTCGTAGGGCTCTAGCGGTGCACGGTATTCGTAAGGTGTCTGCACCATCACGACATCGTGTAGAAGGGGACCGAAGAATTTCTTGTAGCGCGGGCGGCCCGAGGCCGAGAGCGCAAACAGCGTGTTGCCATGGTAGCCAGGCGTGCGGGCGATGACTTTGTATTTCGTGGCCTTCCCGGAATCGACGCAGTACTGACGTGCGAATTTGATCGCGGCTTCAATCGCTTCGCTCCCGGAACTCAGGAAGAAAGCGCGGTCCAGACGACCGGGCGCGCGTTCGCAGAGCAAGCGAGCGAGTTCTTCGCAAGCCGCACTCGTAAAGTGATTACCGTTCACATAAGGCGCACGCGTGATCTGCTCAACGATGACATCGATCACTTCTTTGTTGCCGTAACCAACCGAGGTGACGAGCGCCCCACCCGATCCGTCGACGTAGCGC
The DNA here is from genome assembly GCA_039920645.1 of Bdellovibrionota bacterium. Classification (GTDB taxonomy): domain Bacteria; phylum Bdellovibrionota; class UBA2428; order UBA2428; family UBA2428; genus CAMCVE01. The sequence continues at coordinate 12,096 of JBDSDI010000153.1, forward strand.
TTACCTGCGGTGTCGTACATGTAAACGCCTTC
>JBDSDI010000154.1:0-5434 GCA_039920645.1 Bdellovibrionota bacterium
CTCTTCGAAGATGATTTGCGTAAGCAGGTCGCGACGAGCCTTCTCCAAAAGACTTTCGATAGCGGCCTTCGCATTGTTTCCAAAACTGAAATCGAAAATCAGAAGTGGCTCGATCGAAAGATTACCTTCGAAGTCGTCACTCTGACTCCCGCCGCGATCGGTGCGGCATCCGCTCCCACCGCGTCCGACCTTGAAAGCTTCAAAAAAGAAGGCGATGCCGAAGCGCGCTTGCAGGCTTACTACAACAAGAACATCGCCGAATTCAAAAAGGACGAGGAAGTCCATGTCCGTCACATCCTCGTGAAGGCTGGCGGTCCTAAAAATATTCAGAAAATCGCGCAAGAAATCCGCGAGGGGAACATCACCTTCGATGAAGCTGCTAAGAAGTATTCGGACGATGCCTCAAACGCGGCTCAAGGCGGAGACCTCGGTTTCTTCGGCAAAGGCATGATGGTTCCTGAATTCGAAAAGGTCGCCTTCGCGATGAAGACCCCTAACGAGATCTCGGAGCCCGTGAAGACCCAGTTCGGCGAGCACCTGATTCAATATATCGATCGTCATGCCGCGAACTCGAAGACTCTCGACCAAGTCCGCAACGATATCCTCCCCAAGGTGTGGCAAGAAAAAGACCGTCAGACTCGTCTTGAGGCTCTGATCAAGCAGTGGGGCGCAAGCCCGGGCGGCCCCTCCGAAAAAGAGCTCAAGGCTTACAATCTGAAGTGGGAAAAACAGGCGGCTTGGTCGCCTAAGGACCCCTTCCTCGCGGCTCTGGGAAATATCGATACCCAGCTCGATTCTCTACTTCGTCTCTCCAAAGAGCACCCTTTCCTCGGCAAACCGCTCGCGCGCGGCGATGCTCTGGTCCTGGTGAGATTCGTTGGCGAAGAGGCTGCGAAGCCCGCCTCGACCGAAGCGAAACCTGCTTCCGAAGCTGTCAGCGTCGCCGAGGAGAAAGCCTCCCAAGCCTACGAGCACTTCTTCAAGACCCGCTACGAAGAGGCGGAAAAGAATAAAAAAATCGTGATCCAACAGGAGCACGTGGCCGAGATCGCAAAGAGCTTTCAGAGTCAGCTCTAATTAATTTTTGACGCTGCGTGCCCGTTTCTCTCCGTTAGAATCTAGAAGACACGAGGTTTCTAGGGGGGTTATGTTCGGGAAAACGCAGCAGGCCATGCGCGCTTGGGAGTATCGCTTGAAAAAGATCATTTGGATCGTAGGCTTCTTTGCGGCTCTCAGTCTCAAAGCCGGAAGCTTTCTCGGAAAAGGCGATATCGTGCGTCCTTCTCGCGTCGGTGAACAAGCCAGTCCTGCCGACGACGCCGGACTTCCGCAGGAGACTCTCGTGAATCCCGCTCAACATCCCGCAGGCTCTTTGGCTGACCACGTCGACCCAAATTTCAAAGGCAACCGTACGGTTGGAGAACGTCCGCCCTACCGTCTGCAGCTGACCACGATCAAAGACGAATACATCTTGCAGGAAGTCGATCCCGAAGGACCCTACAAGCATCTTAAGGACAAAGTCGGAAAGCACGTTTCCGGCGAGGAGCTCGGTCTTCCTTCGAACTGAATCTTAGAGGCCGTGGAACGCGGTTCCCTTCACGAGCACAATCTGCGCTTTTTGATTTGAAGAGCATCCAACGCTGGATCCGGCTTCTACGCTTTTAAGGAGATACTTGCCGTTTTGATCACTTACGGTCATATGCATCTCACCTTGGTTGGTGATGATCGCAATGGAATTATCGGCAAGATAAGTCACGTTTTCGCGGTCGATTTCGTTACGGCCACCATTGGACGCTGTTCCAATATTTTCGGACAAGGTCACGATCTCGGTGTCGGTGAAACTTAAATAGTAGCGAAGCGAAGTGCTGTTGTTCAGAGGCGCGGCAGTGCCTTCGCAGCCCCACGACTCAATGACAAAGCTCTTGCCTTGGAGTTGGGTGCTGAGATTGGCGTTTTGCTTGTCTCCGCAAGCACTTAAAAGACCGAAGAGACTCAGACACAAAAGCGTCGAAATTTTATTCATAATGTCTTGGGGTACCGCAAGGTCCGAGCCAGCGTGGACTTCGTGAAGTTCCCGTGACTTGAAGCACGGACGCACGAGACCTTCGTTAAGGTCTCGTGAAGGTGTCTAAAACATGGTCAGTTTTCTAAACAGAATGGAGCTTAAAAAAGCGCTTCTCGAATCGCCTGAAGTTTCGTGAGCAAAGCTCTCATATCCTTCAAGTAAAGCGCATTGGGTCCGTCGCACAGCGCTTTCTCCGGATCGGGGTGCGTTTCGAGGAAAAGACCATCGATACCCACTGCCATCGCCGCTCGCGCGAGAACGGCGATCATCTCGCGACGACCTCCGCTTGATTCCCCCAGCCCACCAGGGAGTTGAACGGAGTGAGTGGCGTCCATCACGACGGGAACGCCGAGATTGCGCATCTCCACGAGACCAGTCATGTCGTTGATGAGACGGTTGTAGCCAAAACTCGAACCGCGTTCGCAAAGCAGGATCTTTTGGTTGCCGGTTGATTTCGCCTTGGCAACGATGGGCTTCATGTCCCAGGGGGCCATAAACTGGCCCTTTTTGATATGGATCACGCGATCGGTTTTCGCGGCAGCGACGACGAGATCGGTCTGACGGCAAAGGAAGGCAGGAATCTGCACGACTTCGGCGAGTTCGGCGACGGCAGGAACTTGCGCGCATTCGTGAACGTCGGTTATGAGTGCACAACCGACTTTGGCCTTGATACGCTCGAGGCCCTTGATACCGATGTCCGAACCCTGGCCACGGAACGACGTGAGGCTTTGGCGATTGGCTTTGTCGAAACTGCATTTGAGGATCCAGGGAATACCGAGCTCGGCAGTGACCTTTTTGAGTTCCTGCGCGACTTCTAGAACCATGCCTTCGTCTTCAAAAATATCGGGACCCGCGAAGAGCACCCACTTCGAAGTGTCCCCCCACGTGAAGCTCCCGTAGGGAGTTTTGTAAGAGACGGGTACGGCGAGGCTCGCGAAGTCTTGCAACATGTCCCTCTTTTAGGGCGAGACGTCGCTTCTGTCCACGCGTCTCTCGTCGAAGAGACTACGCGCGGCTTCGAAGTTGAAGAAGACCGCAGCTGCGATAATCGACACCATCGAAACCGCGAGCAAGATCCCGCCGACCGTAATCATCACGATCCAGATATTGAGGCTGGCATTGTCAGTTTGCGTGCCATGGTAAGCACGGAAAAAAAGCGCCGGGAAAAATACGAGGAGCGAAGGAATAACGAAAAGAACGCACGCGATCGTCAAGCCGATGAAGCTCAATATGTGGCTGAAGAAAGTGATGATGCCCTTCGACAAGGCGTCCGTGATGCTCAGCTCCTGAATAGCCATCATCCAGACAGCAAGATTGAGAATCGACGCAACGATCCAGTTGATGGTCGCGCCGACGAGCGCTGCGGCCATGCGGAGCGAAAAAATACCAGCTCCGGGATCCGAGGTGCCCTTTACTACGAGCTGAGCGGTAAGGCTCACGAGGGCGAAAAGGAATCCCATGAGGACGATCGGCCCGAGTTTGCCTTTAAGCCTCGCGACGAGCGGCCGTTCGGCGTCCAGATCGAGCACGCTGCGCTCGTAAAGACGGCAGTAAAAGTACGCCACGAGCGGAGTGACAAAGAGATGCAGGAGTGATGAGTAGTCAAAAGCGAATCGGGTGCCTAGCACCGTGAGTCCGATATAAGCGAAAGCATAGAGCAAGGCGAAGGCGGCGATTTTACGCTGGTGCTTTAAAAGCGTGAGGCCCTGCTTAAACCAGCGCCACCCCTGTCCGAAACTGTTGGGCGAAGAAACGGTCATTTTTGGCTCCGCGCCCATTCCAGATCCGCGGGCGTATCGACGCCGCGGAAGCTGTGCTTGGTATCCGTATTCTCGAAAGTCATGACGTCGATCGCGACGCCGCGATCAAGCGCACGCAATTGCTCGAGTCCTTCGAAACGTTCGAGCGGGCTCGGTGGCCACGCGCAAAACGCCGAGAGTTGGCGATAAGTGTAGGCGTAGATGCCGACGTGATACCAAGGAACGAGTGGTCCGTCCGAAGGCGCTTCCACTCGACTGTAAGGCAGCTGGAATCTCGAGAAATAAATGGCTTTGCCGGTCTGGGCAACGAGCGCTTTTACGTGAGCGCGATCTTCGAGATCCTGATCGCGCGGCCAGGCATGCGCCAGGGTGCCGAAGGCGGGTTTGCGGTCGACGCACCAGTCGAGAAATTCTGCCGTGTGGCGAGGACTCATGCACGGCATATCGCCTTGAACGTTGATGACGAGGTTATCGTCCTTCGCACTGCCGAGACTCGCGACGCCCGCATGGACGCGGTCCGTACCCGAGGGAAGCGCAGGATCGGTGAGGATCACGCGCAATTCGGGGAAATGTTTCTTCAGGAGTTTCTCGGTCTTCGCGTCATCGACGGCGGCGATCACGGTCCACGATTTCGGAGCGCGGGTCAGGGCGACCGAAGCGAAAACCCGTTCGAGTGATCGCACGCAGAGTGCTTTGCCACCGACATCGGCGAGAATCTTTTCGGGAAGGCGTTGTGACTGGAGACGAAGGGGAACGACGATATACGACATACTCTTGGAGATCCTCAGTTTCTGCAGACGGGACAGTCCGAGCAGGACTTCGCGATTTGGAAGGAGTCCTTCAGGCATTTTTCCTGTTCAGGACTCAGCGACCCCAGCAGAAAACTTCCGGTCGAGATCACGCTCTGGATTTTGAGTTTTTTGGAGACGACGCCACATACGGAGAGCGAAAGTTCTTTGCCGAGATGGGAACGCGTGAAGTCCTGGAAGTAACGCCGCGAGACCGCGTCAATTTTGATGACTGCCGTCGTTTGCGGGATGGTCTGCGACTTTTCGATCGTAATGCACTCGACGTCGCGGTTCATGAGCAGCGGCTCGCCCGTATCGCTCGTTACCGAAATTGCGTTATCGATGTATTGTCCGGCGAATGACGAGACACTAGCCACGAGCGCGAGGCTTTGTAGCGTACGAGAAATGATAAGAGTGTTCATCGGAAAGCTCCTTGCAAAATTTTTAGATCAGATCGTGGATATGCACGAGGCCCAGAAAGTCTCCCGACTCGCTGACGACCGGCGCGCAGTTAATGCGGCGGCCCTGTTGCTCCATACTCGCGATCGCGTCGTCGATGAGCATATCGAGGGCGAGCGTAATCGGTTTGGCATTGAGAAGCTTCGAGGCGCGGGTGTTCATGTCTTCGCCGCGAGCGATGGCGCGGCGAAGATCGCCTTCCGTGATGATCCCCTCGAGGCGTCCCTGCGGGGAAAGCGCACAAAAGGCACCGAGAGGTTTCTCGCTCATCTTCTGAGCCACTTCCTTGAGCGTGAGCGAAGAAGGGCCGTGCGCGCAGGCATCGCGGCCGTTCAAGACACTCTTCACTTGGAAGTTGAGGC
>JBDSDI010000155.1:0-6864 GCA_039920645.1 Bdellovibrionota bacterium
ACACTTCGAGTTTGCCTTGGGCGTCGAGGGCTTGCATGTCGGTAAAGCCGCCGATCGCCGTCTCTCCGACGAAAATCTGCGGGACGGTTCGGCGCGGCGCCGAGCGCTTGAGCATAACTTCGAACTGCGCGCGATCGGCGGAGACGTCGATCTCGTCGTAGCCGACGCCTTTTTGAGTCAGAAGATTTTTCGCGGCGTCACAGTAGGGACAATAGTCCTTGGTGTAGACGAGGACGGAGGCTTGTTTCGCGTTCTTCGGAAGGGATTCCATGCTTCGATCATACGGCCGCTTCAGACGCCGAACAAGTTGTCTTTAAGCGTGTGCTTAGTTTGCGAAATCAGAAGGATCGTCTTGGGTCTCGGGATTCTTGTCTTCCTCCGGGCGTGAAGTACCCGGCACCGAAACGCCCGACGGCGCCTGGACGGGAACGTAGCTTTTGATCTGCTCGGCCAACTCTTCCTTAAGAAGCGCCGAGGTCTGCACGCCATCGCGCAGCGAAAGCGTGAGCTCCGGGAAAAGGCGGTGATACCAATAGGCATTGCGCAGAATCGAAGACACGTACTCGCGTGTTTCTCGGTAAGGGATCATGTCCATGAAAAGCTGGGTATCCTGAGCAACAGCGGCATAACGATGATCCCAGTCGCGAACGCGTCCCATGCCGGCATTGTAAGCGGCGAGACCCTTCTCAAAGGAGCCATCGAAATATCCGACCAAACGCAGGTAGTACGCGGCACCGACTTGAATGTTGGTGCTCGAGTCGTAGAGTTTTTCTGCGGGAGTACGGCGTCGGACTTCACGTGCCGTGCTCGGAAGAACTTGAAGCAATCCACGCGCGTTCGCGCCGGAGTGCGCCTTAGCGTCAAATCCGCTCTCCTGACGAACAAGTCCAAGCAAAACGGCGGTATCGATATTCGGCGATGAGGCGTCGATCTCGTCGAAGTAGGGCTTCGGATAATAGAGGCGCAGGGTTTCGATGTTGAGCGCGTCAGGATGAAGCGCGTACATCTTGTTGAGGATCATAATCTGAAGACGATGCTGACTGACATTGTCGAGCACGCGCGCGACATGCTGAAAGACTCCACGTGGAGTCGTCGAGTCCATCGATTCGGCAAGAAGTTCGGTGTAGCGACCGGTTGCATACTCGGTGTTATCCAAGCGCGTGAGCAGATAGAACCACGCGAGGCGCAAGTTCATTTTATCGTCGTCCGAGAAGTGGCGATCGCGGAAGGGCTCTATTTCGCGAATCATCGCCATCGGGTCGCGACCGAGTTCGGTATAGGTTCGAATCGCCTGCCATGAGAGAGGATTTTCGACGATCACCTGTTCACGATAAGAGCGTGCTTCGTCCGGACGTTTCATGGCGTCGAGCGTACGAGCGGCCCAGTAGTTCACGCGGTACGGTTCGCGACGGGTATTCGAGAGTTGAGCTTTCTTAAAGTATTCCAGAGCGACCTCGTAGGTCTTCGCGGAATACGCGAGCAGACCCGCGCGGAAAAAGACGTACTCGGCATTCGGATCGTCGGTTGAAAGACACGAGAGACCGTGCTTGTCGAGTTCGGCGATGCGATTCCAACCGCCTTCGTCTTCGGCGTAATATTCCCACATGCGCGCGAGCGCGATGCTGAAATTGCGAGGACACGTTTCGGTCTTGAGCGCGAGGGCGGTCCACTTCGCGAGTTTGGGTTTGGGTTGCTTACTGGAAAGACCCAGCAGCGTACCGAGATCGTCGGCCTGAAGGCGAGGAATTTTTGCGTCGGCGAAGACGATCCGGCTGCGACGCGGAATCTGTTTGCGTGCGGCCGTACGCGCTTCGAAGGCTTTAAAGTAATCGGTCAGCGCGAGACAGACGGCGGGATGGAATTCCTTCTCGCAGCGATCGTTCCAGCCCTTCGGCAGGAAGCCGGACGCGATACGATCCGCGAAGACCCGCGTGAGTTTCATCGCTTCTTCGGGAGTTTTGATTTTAAGAAAGCGCGTGAGTCTCTCGGTGGAAATGGGCCTCAACGCCACGACCGGAAGCGTGTCCGATTTTAAGCCCAAGTGCGCATTGTCATCGGCTTCGAATTCTTCGGAATCGAGAAAGGTCTGACTGACCCAGAACATTGCCGATGAGGTTACGACGAAACCCAGCCCGAGGCCCAAGAAGAAAATCTTGCGTCCCGATGCTGATTTCCAGATTTTCTTAATCATTGCCCGACACCCTCATTCTTCTCTTAGGTCGCGAGCAACGCGCGTACAGCCTTGTGGCAGCGCGTGAGCACTTCGGTGATCGGACCTTCGAGCGTGCAGCCTGCGGCTTTTTTATGGCCGCCCCCCTGAGGATTGAGCGTACGCGCGAGCGCAGCGACGTCCCAGTGTTTGCGGGCTCGGAAGGACACCTTCCAGAGCTGCGGTTTCACTTCGAAATAGAAGGCGGCAATCTCGCATTTCGTCGTCAAGAATAGCTGATCAATGAGCCCTTCTTTGTCGTCGGTATCAGCGCCGGATTTTTCGAAAGATTCATAGGTGAGCGCACCCCATACGTAGCGGTCCTCGACTTCGAAGTGCGACTCGCCGAGCATCTGCTTGAGGAGTTCGAAGGCGGCCGGCGTGCGAATGAGTAATCCTTCTTCGGCCGTCTGCGTATGGTTGAAGCCGGTTTCGAGAAGTTCGGCTCCGATACGCATCACTCTCGGAGTGGTGTTGGAATGTTTAAAGAGTCCAGTATCGAAAATGAGTCCCATGTAGATCGACTGTGCGATCGTCTTGGTCATAGAGAAGCCCAAATGTTTGATCAGGTCGAAAACGATCTCGGTCGTCGCTGCGGCTTCGGGTTGATAAAGCCTGAAATCGTAATCGGGCGCGCCGCTGATGGCATGATGGTCGACTTGTCCGCGCTGAGTAGCAGCTTCCCAAATCTTCATCGTGTCGTCGCCGATACGCTCGAAGTTTCCATCGACGCAGACCATGATTTCGGGCCAGGTCGCCCTATCTTCGCGTAAGATGTCGGATGAAACTTCAAACGCGTCGGCGTGATGCAGGAACGAGTAACGACGCGGGCATTCCGTCTCGTTGATGATTCTCACCTGAAGACGCGGGAACTTCTTTTCGAGGATTTCTTTCAGAGCGCACTGCGTGCCCACCGAATCTCCGTCGCCAAAAGCAGGAGCCGTGATTCCTACCGAGCGGGCTGCACCTAGAGTCGTCATGAAGTGATCAAAGTCGAGCATACGCATCCATTCCTCGTCCTATCGGAGTTTAAGGCCCCGCGGCTTAAGTGAAGATGGCATGTTGCACCTGGCCAGCAAAAAAACTCACGCAGCGCGCATGACAGCCCATTTAACTGAGCCTAAAAGATGGCCATGAACTTCTACAATATAACGGTTGAGCACTGGATCTTCATCCCCTCCGTTTTCGCTTTGGGTTGGGTCGTAGGCTTTCTGATGGGAGCTTCGAAAGCCCAACCATGAGCAAAACTCTGGCGACTTTGACCTTCACCCCGCAGGCCGACGGCCTCGTGGCCGGGCTCGCCAGCCGGGCCCACCAGTGGTCCTCATGGGACATGCTCCAAATCTCTCGTTACGACGTCGAGTGGTCCGAGACGGGACCTCTTCGTATTGTTCAATCCGCAGGCCGCACGGAGCTCAGAATCTTTGGGACCGAAGCCCTCTCTCTGTTCAGCGCCTCGTTCTCCTCACAGGTCTCTGCAAGTCAGATCCTGAGCCAGCTGCTTCTTGAGCGGCGCTCACTCGCCCGTCCAACCTTCTTGTCGCATGTGGCGCCTCCCCATTACGATCTCTCTCAAATCGACTTCGGGTCGTCGAAACTCATGAAAATTCAGACCCTCGATCGCGAGCGGCTTTTCGAAGATCCCTGGGAAGCTCCCCTCTCACGCTGGATTGAGATCTTTCCTGAGAAGCCCTCCCGTATCGAAGATCTAAGATATCGAAATTCCATGGGATTTCTGGGGCAACTGATTTCCCAGACCCTCCCTTAACACGGTCTTCTCTTTTTTGCTGCGTCGCGTTATAATCTTTGATAAGAACAAAGATCTGTCTCTCGGAGACCTGGAAGCTTGGATAAGCTGAAGCTGACCCTACGACATATACATGGAGGCATCCCGCGTGCGAAATTTCAAAGTTCTTCTTACAACCTTAGTCGTCGGTCTTGTAGCCCATGTCGCAGTGGCAGCTGGAACGGCCGAACTCGTGGTGATGCCCGTTGAACAAGCCGCAAAACATATCTCGAAAACTTATAAAATCGCAGAAGAAGAAGCGATGATGATCGCCAACACGATCATCAAAGGCACCGAGCTTTCTCTGGGTCGCACGATCCCCGCCAATCAAGTCGACTTCACCAAACTTCTGAACCTTCCCGGTAACGAACGTTTGAAGCGCGCTTTCGACATGATCAACGTCGAAAAACTTAATGACATCAGCGACGTCGATCTCGGCAAACTCGCCAACGAAATCGGTGCGATCGTCGATTCCTCCAAGCGCGCTGCCGACGTTTGCCGCACCTGTGGCATCACCGACACGCTCTTCCACCGCTTTGGACTCCGTATCTTCATCCCTCTCGACGTTGAAACGTCGATGGCCGTCTTGAAGAACACACCCAATGACTTGAACGTCGTCGTTCGTGACCTTGACCAACTCAACAAGCGCGGCACCATCAAAGGCGCATCACAGACCGAACTTTTAAAACTCCTCCAAAGCTCCAACGATGCTCAGCGCCTCACCAAGCATGATCTCCGCAAGGCTCACTTTGCCCTCAAGTCACTCGACGGCTCGAACGGTCCCGAAGCCAAAGCCGCCGCTGAAACCTTCATCGCGATGGCCGGCGGAAACATCTTCTCGGAGAACCGCATCGCTCTGACGATCGCCGATTTCGCAGACGAAGGTGCCGAGGGCAAAGCGACCCTTGCCGAGCTTTCCGATATCGCCCGCAAGATCGAAGGCGAGAACAGCACGCCCAAGGCTCGCGCCCAAGCATTCTGCAAGCACTTCGCGGATGTTGCTCGTGGCAAGCCCGAGCGCGAAGCGAGCTTCCGCAAGCTTCAACGCTGCCCCAACTATCAACTCGTCTTTAACGCTTGCTCTCTGTAGGCGATCAGTACGAAATAACTTCGTGAGTGCGTGCCGGAGCGGCAAGCATCTTCACACGCTGAGCGAGAAGCGCCACGTAGTCCGAGAGCGAATCCATATTCGCGGTTTCTTTCGAGAGGCGCTTCAAAAGGACGTCGATATTCTCGCCGTGATCGGCGATGTCGAAAAGTTCGGTGGGCGCGAGTTTACGCGTGAGTTTTCTCGCTTCGACCATCTGGTCGGAGGTCGTTTCGAAAATCTTACGCTCGATCTCCTTCACCATCTGAAGAGTCGTGTGATCTCCGTAAAGCTTGCGTGCGATCTTGCTCGCGATGTCCTGGCGATAGCCCATCCAATCCTTCAACAGTTTGTCGGAGAGATCCTTGCCGCCTTTGTCGGCGCCTTCGGAAAGTACGGTCGCGGTCTTAAAGAGAAGACTCTGCGAGGTGTGTAGCAGTTTTAGCTGATCGAAGATCGCGACGTTGGAGCCAAGCTCGAGACCCACTTGAGCTTCCCTGCGGTAAAGATGGAAGAGAAGTTTCTCGCGGGAGGCGAAGACGTGCTTCACGAACGCTCGTCCTGTAAGTCCTTCAAGGAAGAGCTTGTTGGTATAAGCCCATGGCGCGCCGTGGAAGAACATTTCGTAGACCGCATAACCGGGAAGTCTCCAACAGTGGAAAGTGAACTCGCTCATAAGTGGCGCCAGCGTGTCGGCGTGAGCGGCGATGTAGTCCCCGAGTTCCGCGCCCTTGAGGTGACCCATGTCGCCTACGATCGCCTGGACGACTTTTCTTTCTTTCATCAGTTCGGCCTGGAACTGCACGAGCCGATCGGGTTTGTAAGTGAAACCGTGGAAGTAGCTTTGGAGTTTTACTAAAGAGCGTGGATCGCCGGAGGCTTCGGCGGCGGAGAGAATTTTGTCGATACGCGCGAAACGCGGCTTGAGGTTGCCTTCGACGAAACTGGAGAACGCTTTGGGATTTTCGTGGAAATAATTCGCGAGGACGCGACCCGTTTCATTGTCGATAGTCTGTGGAGCGACGTCCACCACCGCGTCGTCGAGAAATTCGCGTTTGAACGCGTTCCAATAGGTTTTCGGGGAAGAGAAGTTCTTCAACTTCGTCCAGAAGCGCTCCATAAGACTTCCCACACGCGGAGTTCTTTCGAGCAGGTTCAAAGTCGACTTCGCGGCATTGATATCGACCGCTTCGAAGGCCGTTTTAATGAGATCGACGCCAGGTTTTTCGAGCTTTTGCGATTTGATAGCGAATTTCGTAGCGAGCGAGATCGTCTGACGCCCTACGACTTTGGTCGCGAGACCGACGGGCACGAACATTGTTCCGGCCGTCACCACTTCCCACGCGACCCCACCCCACCCGTCGCCTTTACGTCGGTTGACGGCGTCCTGATCCGTGTAGCCGAGTTCGTGGAAGGTCTTGCCGAGACGCATGCGCTCTTCTCGACCTTGGGCTTTCTCGACGGCGTTCATCACGAAATCGACAGAGGAATAACTCAGAGCCCCCGCAGAAACAAGAGTGAAAAGCGTGACCGCAAGTGGACAGCCCGCGACCGAACCGATGCCGGAAGCGCACGCACCGCTGGCCATCGCGAGTCCGACGAATCCAAAAATCATCATACCCATGTCGCGTTCGTCACGATGGCTCATGCCCATAAATCCGCCGTCGCCGCGGTCGTAGAATTTCATAACTTCCGGAGGAATACCTTCCATACTAAAAGCCGCATTGAAGGACTTCTGCGTATTCGCAGTCATCGACATCAGGTTGTCCCAGTCCTTATTGT
>JBDSDI010000156.1:0-8406 GCA_039920645.1 Bdellovibrionota bacterium
GACCGATCTCGATCTCGTTTTCAACATCGCCGAAGGCATCAAGGGGCGTAACCGCGAAGCGCAGGTTCCCGCACTGCTCGAGCTTCTCGATATTCCTTACACCGGTTCGGATCCCGCGACGCTCGCGCTCGCGCTCGACAAGGGCATCGCCAAGCGGGTGGTGCGCACGAGCGGAGTCGCGACCGCGCGCGGTCAACTTTTCCTCACGAGCAAAGACAAGCTGGACCCGGAACTCAATTTCCCTCTCATTGTAAAGCCTGTTGCCGAGGGCAGCTCCAAAGGCGTGCTCAGTACGAGCGTCGCAACCAACGAGATGGAACTTCGCGAACTCGTCTCGATCGTCCTGGGTCGCTACAATCAAGGCGCGCTCGTGGAAGAATTCCTTCCGGGCCGCGAGTTCACGGTCGCTCTCATTGGCGAGAGTCGTCCGCGCGTCCTGCCGCCGATGGAGATCGTCTATCGCACCGACAAGATCAAAAGTCCGTATCCGGTTTACTCTTACGAATACAAACTCGATCCGCGCGGTGAGATCGAAAATCAAGTTCCCGCGCAGATGACGGATGCGCTTCGCAAGGACGTCGAACAGGTCGCTAAGGATTCCTTTGCAGCGCTCGGGTGCCGCGATTTTGCGCGTATCGATATCCGTCTCAATGCCGAGGGCAAAGCCTGCTTCATCGAATGTAACCCCTTGCCGGGCCTGACTCCAAAGTGGTCAGATCTTTGTCTCATCAGCGACGCAATCGGCATGGACTACACCACTTTGATCGCTGAACTTATCAGCCCGGCCATTCGGCGCTGGCGCGAAACGAAGAGACTTGGTTTAGAATAGACTCCAGAGGATCATGGCGATGCGGAAAAGTATTTTGTTGGTTTGCGGTCTGTTTTCGCTGGCGAGCTTTGCGATGTCCAAGGTGCCCAGTTCCCAGGCCTGGGTGAGAGAACAGGGACAGTCGGCCCTGCTTTTCGATTACTTCGAGAACGTCGAGACGATTCAAAAAGACGGCGTGGCCGAGCTCGTAACCCATACGGTTTTCGTGGACCGCGAGACAAAGCAGGACGCCTTTCGCGAAATTCTTACGACCGACTCCGAACAACGTTTCATGATCTCCTACGAAGTTGAGAATTTACAGATTAACGAGAAGGGTTCGATCGTCGTTGATCGCGCGACGAAGAAGGTCAACTACCGTTACTTTAAGGAAGATAAATGGCGTGAAAACGTTGAGGATCTCGTCGAACCTTTTCTTGTCGGCCCCATGATCAAACATTTTATTCAGCTAAACGAAACTGCACTTGTGGGTGACGAGAAGTTGCGGTTTTATCTCGGCGTCCCTTATCTGAATAAAAGTTTCCATTTTTCGCTTCAGAAAGACGAGATGAAAGATTTCGAGGGCGGCCAGATCGTGTCGCTTAAGATGGTGCCCACGAATCTGCTCGTACGCGCCGCCGTGAAGCCGCTCTATTTCAGCTACGATCCCGCGAGTCATCAGGTCCGCCAGATCTTCGGAAAAGTTTTCCTTAAGAAACGCACGAAGGACGGCTTTCAGCCTTTCATGGCCGAAACTTTTTTCCTGAAGAATCCCGTCGAAGCTCCCACCGCTGCACCGACTACGGCTGCGTCCAAAAAGAAATAAATCGGCAGCCGATAGCCTTTGCTAGCCCGCTTGGCTTTTAGCGAGGCGGCTTGCTTAGGTAGCGGCACCCAGTTATCAAAAAGACCTTAAATATCAAAATCTTAACAAATCTGCAGAACAAGGCTTGAGTCACGGCAAGACGTGTATTATGCAGTGCGTCAAGATGTTGAAGCGTGGCGCGTTGTTCTCAAAATCCTTAAAGGCCTCTCTTCTATTTGCGACTCTGGCGCTGGCGCCCGGTGCATGGGCCGCGAACGATTGCACGCGCAGTCTCTCAGACCTCCTTCGTTTCAACGCCGAGTCTCCCGCCGCGCGTGCGATCAAACGCTTTCCGGTGGGCGTCGATGCGACGGCGAATCCCAACGAGTTCCTCCAGTTCGGTTTCGAGAGCGAATACGGTCTCTCCGAGATCGCGGGTATTTTAAAGGTTTACGGTCCCGATCAAGAATTCGGGATCTCCAAAGAGGGATGGCTTGCCATGAGCGACGAGGCGCGTATGGGTTTCGTGAAGGATCACATCGATGAGCTCTTCCCGGAAAAACGCAAGAAGGGCAAGCTCGTGAAGCTCGTCGACGACGAGAAGCTCAAGGAACTTCCCGATCGCATCATCCAAGATGAAACCGGCAACATCGAAATTATCGTTGGGCCTCTCGATACACTCGAAGACTGGTCGGCGGTCGTCACGAACACCAATGCCGCTTTCGGAGCCGGATCCATGCAGTCCACGGTAAGCGTTTCACGTCAGGTCTTTTTCGGCGAACTCGGCCAAGGTATCGCCTCGAGCGCGGTCCAGGAGAACTACGGCTTCCTAAAATTCTTTGGTGACTACGATGCCCTCCAGAAACTCGCGGGTGGCTATTCGAAATACCAACAAGATCCGTCCAAGGAAGTCGCGAAGTCTTTCCAGCATCCTTTCCTCGGACCTACGAACGCCGCCAAAGATGCGCGCCTCTTGCGTGATCTTCACTCGAATATGAAGGGCGTGGGTTTTTCCAAGCGTGAGCTGAGTGAGATTTCCGGGAGTGACGCGTCTTACAAGTACACGGGCGCTACGGTCTACCGTCCCGACATCGCGGGCCCCAATCGCATCGTGCTCGAAATTCGTGATGCCCATAAAGATGCGACACGCCTCACTGAAAAAGTTTTGCGGACCTCGTACTACTTGCAGAATTCGCGCGGCGACTTCGGCGACGCGGCTCGCATGGCATCCTTCGATCCCGAGAAAAGTTTTGCAGCTCTTCCTGCCGACGTGCAGGAGCTGCTGAAGAAGCTCTATCCGAACAAAGCAAAGAAGGGGCTCGATTACGGTGAAGAAGAATTGCGCGCGCTCGACGTCTTCCGCAACTTCGCGTGGCCGCTGAGAGATTGGTCCGGGCATCTCGCTTACGTCGGACGCGAAGATCTCTCGGCTCAGGTTCAAGCTGCTGCCGACGACTACTCCACGACGCTCACGCGCATCTCCACTTCGACCGACGCAACGAACACCGCATCGATGGCGCAGGCTTCGGCCGATGTTCAAGGCGCACTCGCGAAGTTTGCCGAAGAGAGCGGCCTCGCAAAAGCCTTCGATGAGAAGTACCAGATCTTAGAGGCCGGCAAGATTCCTAACTAAGTGTGTGCCACGCGTCGCAGCGACAAACGCAGCGCTCCTTAGCGGTTCTCGAAAGCGACGACGTTGCGTTCCGCGGCATCAAAGACGTGAACTTCGGCGGATTGAATGCGCAGCGAGAATTTTTCGCCCACTTTCAGCACGCGTGCCGCGTCGGTCTTGATCGTGCATCGAGACTCGCCGACACTTCCGTAAAGAAGCGAATGGTCACCGAGCTGTTCCTGGACCGAAGCGACGAAAGCGAAATCGCCGTCGTGTCCTTCGACCACGTCGAGGTGTTCGGGGCGAATGCCGATGGTGGCCTTTTCGCCCGCCTTTAGCGTTCCGGGTTGGATTTTGACCGTCACGGGTTTGAGGAAGCCCGTGCCTTCGAAGTGAGCTAAATTTCCGTCGACGCTCTTCACGCTCGCCTCGATGAAGTTCATCTGAGGCGAGCCGAGGAAGCCAGCCACGAATTTGTTGACGGGCTTGTGGTAGATCTCGAGCGGCGGGCCCATCTGTTCGACGATGCCCGCGCGCAAGACGACGATGTTGTTGGCGAGGGTCATCGCTTCGACCTGGTCGTGCGTGACGTAGACCATGGTCGCATTCAGGTTCTGACGGATCTTCGCGATCTCGATGCGCATCTCGACGCGCAGGGAGGCGTCGAGGTTCGAGAGAGGTTCGTCGAGGAGAAAAACTTCGGGTTTGCGCACGAGCGCACGGCCGATCGCAACGCGTTGGCGTTGGCCGCCCGAGAGTTGGCGCGGTTTGCGATCAAGGAGCTGCGTGAGTTGAAGGATCTTGGCGACGTCTTCGACACGCGCGCGGATTTCTTGTTTCGTGGCTTTGGCGATCTTCAACGCGAAAGCCATGTTTTCGAAGACGGTCATGTGCGGGTAGAGCGCGTAGGATTGGAAGACCATCGCGATACCGCGTTTAGCGGGAGGCGCGAAAGTGACGTCGCGGCCGCCGATCGTGATCTTGCCCTCGGTCGTATCTTCGAGGCCGGCGATGAGTTTCAGCAGCGTGGACTTGCCGCAGCCCGAAGGTCCGACGAAGACGGTGAGTTGATTCGCGGGAAGACGCAGGTTGATCCGGGGAACGACGACTGTTTTGCCGTTGTAGATTTTCGTGACGTTCTCAAAAACAACTTCAGACATGGCGTTCGTTACTCCTTGATGGCGCCGGCCGTAAGACCGGAGACGATACTTTTTTGGAAGACGAGGACGAGGATGACGAGCGGGACCGTCACGATAACCGAGGCGGCCATGATGCGTCCCCAGGGACTCTCAAACGAACTCGCGCCGCTGATGAGTCCGATCGCGACGGGAACCGTACGCGACTCGGCGGTGAGCGTAAAGGTGAGGGCGAAGAGGAATTCGTTCCAGGCCGCGATAAAGGCGAGCAAGCCCGTCGTTACGAGCGAGGGGCCCATGAGCGGGAGGAAGACTTTCGTAAGCACGACCCACGACGAGGCGCCGTCGACGATTGCCGCTTGCTCGAGCTCGCGAGGAAGCTGACGCATAAAAGTCGTCAGAAGCCAGATCGTGAACGGCAGCGTAAAGATCATGTAGGAGATCGTGAGACCACCCCAGCTATTGTAGAGACCCATCGATTTGATGAGCTCGAACATGCCCGAGAGGACTGCGACTTGAGGGAACATCGAAACCGCGAGGATCAGCGCCAGCAGCGTTCCGCGGCCGCGGAACTCGACGCGCGCGAGTGAGTAGGCCGCAAGCACGCCGACGATGAGACACAGCAGTACCGTGCTCGACGCGACGATCAGTGAGTTGATGATGTTCGTGCCGAAGGGCTGTTCCTTGAAGATCGACGAGTAGTTCGACCATTCAAGGACTTTGGGCCAGTATTCGACCTGGAACATGGACGACGGTTCCTTAAGCGAACTCACTACGGCCCAGTAGAACGGAAAGAGCGAGAAGACGCTCACGACGATCACGGCGAACCAAAGGCCGATACTTTCAACGAGAGACCTTCTCACTGGAGCCTCCTACGAGATTGAGTCGGGAGAATTGGAGGTACATGATGGTGAAGATCGCGATGAACGCGAAGACGAGCGTCGAAGCGGCCGAGCCGTAACCGAGGTCGCCGAAGCCGATCATGTTGTTGCGGGCGTAGACCGACATCGTGGCGGTGTCGTTCGAGTTATTGGTCATGATGAAGATGAGGTCGAAGATGCGAAGCGCATCGAGCAGACGGAAGACGACCGCGACGACGAGTGCCGGTTTGATGAGCGGCAGCGTGATCTTGAAGAAGGTGCGGAAACCGCTCGCGCCGTCGACCGCTGCCGATTGGTAGACCTGAAGTGGAATGCTCTGCAAGCCAGCGAGTATGAGTAGAGTCATGAAGGGAGTGGTCTTCCAGACGTCGACGGTTACAACCGCAGCCATCGAGAGGATGGCGTTGTCGGCCATCCAGGCGAGAGGCCCATGAATGATGCCAATCTTTTGGAGGATATCGTTGATCACGCCATAGTTGTCGTTGAACATCCACGACCACATTTTTGCGGAGACGACCGTAGGGATCGCCCACGGAACCATCACGGCTGCGCGCAGGATGCCGCGACCCATGAACTCACGATGCAAGAGAAGTGCGATGCCGAGCCCACCGACGGTCTCGAGCGTGACGGAGATGCCGGTGAAGACCATCGTGTTTTTCACGGAACCCCACCAGTCGGGATCGGTCAGCACGCCTTTGAAGTTATCCAGACCGACCCACGAAAAGTGGGACGAGGAGAGGGTCGCGTCCGTGAACGCCAGCCAAATGGTGCGAATGAGTGGCCAGGCCGCCACCAACACCAACAAAATCAAGCTGGGTAGTAAGAAGAGGTAGGCGGTTCTGCGGCGCTCGGTGAGGGCTACGTTCTCGCTCATCGACTCAGTTCCACTTTCCCCCGCGACTTACGCGAACAAGCTTACGGTCGAGGGCCTTGAGCCCCTCGTCGGCTTTTTCCTTGCCGCTTAAAATGGAGAAGGTGGTGTTCCAGATTTCGGTGGAAACGCGAGTGTATTGGGTGCCGGTCGCACGCGAAGGACGCGCCACTGCTGTCGGAAGCGAGGTCGCAAGCACCGCGAAGAGCGGAGAGGACGCGAGCATCGCTTTATCGGCGTAGAGAGATTTTAGAGTCGGGAAGAAGCCATTTTTCACACGCTCTTTTTGGACGGGTTCGCTGGCGAGATAGCGGATGAGCGAAACGGCTTCGGCTTTGTGCTTCGAGTATTTGGAGACGGCGAGATGCCAGCCGCCGAGGACGGGCGCGTTTTTCCCGCCGGGACCGCCCTTGGGAGTCGCCATGACGCCGACTTTGCCGGCGACGGGGCTGTTCTTAGAGAGGAGCAGTTGGTAGGCGTAAGGCCAGTTGCGCATGAAAGCCGCGCCGCCGGACTGGAAGACGCCGCGCGCTTCTTCTTCGGCGTAGTTGAGAACCCCTTTGGGAGCGATCGTGCCGATCCAGGTCGAGGCCAGCGTGAGAGCTTCGACGTTCTTGGGATCGTTGGCGACGACCTTGCCAGTGCCGTCGACGAACGCGTTGCCGCCGTAAGCGCCGGTCCATTCGAGGACATTGCAGGTGAGACCTTCATAGGCTTTCCCTTGGAAGACGAAGCCAACGAATTTGGAATCGGTCTTTTTCTCGCCTTCTTGGATCTTCTTAGCGGCATCGGAAAGTTCCTGCCAGGTGGTGGGAACTTGGAGGCCGTACTTTTTCAAGAGGTCCGCTCGGTAGTAGACGACGCCGGTATCGACGTACCAGGGAAGGGCGACCCAGCGACCGCCAACGGTGTCGTTAGCGATGAGGTTGTCAAAGTGAGCCGCTTTTTCGGCCGGAGTGAGGTACGGGGTGAGGTCTTCGAAGTGCTGTCCGAGGACGCCGGGCCATACGATATCGACCATGAAGACATCGATGTCGGCGGACTGAGCGCTCAGAAGCTGTTGGAAGAGGGCGAGCTTTTGATTCGTGTCATTGGGTGTCGAGACCAGTTTAACGGCAACGCCGCTTTGCTTGGACCATGCGTCGCTGGCGGTCTTGCAAAGCTCGTATTCGATGCCGACGGCACCGCAAGCGATGGAGATGGTTTTTGTTTCAGCACGTGCCGAAAGCGTGGCCATGAAACTTAAGGAGAAGAGAAGATTTCTGAACATAGAAGTGGGACTCCTTTGCCGGGATCTAAACTGGAACCAGCAAGGCTTATAACCCAAAGTGACACCGGGTCAATTCAGTGTTTATGCCCGTCGCCCTTGAAATGCGAGGTCCCGCGTTCGTCGACCCACAGGTTGGCTTTTGCGGGATAAGGTCCGAGCGGAAGTCGCTCGCCCGACTGAGGGTTTAGAAGAAAACCGCGAAAGTTTTCTTTGAGCATCGTGACGTCGGTCCCGAGGCGTTCGTCACGACCCCAGAATGCGCGCACGTGTAGCGCGGTGGCGTTGGAGTCGTCGAAGACGGTCTTGAAGTAATCGTTCTCGCCTGTTTCGATAATAAGCGTCTTGTTGGCGGGGTCGACGAGAAAGCCGGTGATCATTCCGGGGTTTTTCCCCCCGAAGCGCTGGCTGAGCTGTTTGCCGAGATCCGAACGCTGAAAAGCTTCATCGAGCGGTGTAAGCGAGAAACGGTCCTCAGGTTTGAGCGTGTCCAGCTGAGCACGGGTCGCCCCCATCCAGAGCCGTCTTTGTTTTTCGAGTGCCTTCTCCGCATCGAAGAGTTCTTGGTTTGCGCGGCGGGAAAGCGCAAGTCGTTCGCTTCGACGCTCCTTGAACTCAAGGGTTTTCGCTTCGAGGTGCTGCCAGGCCAGGCCGTGTTTGCGGATCTGAGTTTTGAGCCATTCGTCGGGCAGCTTGTCCCATCGAACAAGATCGAGCGGCGTGAAGAGACCAGGATAGGATTTCTGATAATCTCCGAGACTCACGAGGTAGCTTGACCACTGCGCTTGGGCGCCGGGACTTTGGGGAAAGTACTTTGCGGGCGTGGGAAGCGGTACGCTTAGCGCGCGAATCACGGGGCGGGCGGGAGTCGCGGCCCCGCTGGCGCCCGAGAGTAGAAGAGAAATCGCTAGGCTCGCACACGCACGACGCATGGACCCCGAGATTAGCGGATTTTCCGAAAAGGCGCATGCCATGCGGCGCCGTGCGAGCAATCACTCCCCTACAAAGACATCTCGGCCCTTAAGGTAG
>JBDSDI010000157.1:0-13389 GCA_039920645.1 Bdellovibrionota bacterium
GAGAGATTCGTCTGATATTCGCCGTTGACGGAAATGATGCCGCGATCGGAGGACTTCACGCCGATCGCAGCCAGATCTAGCGTATCGACATTGCCCTCTCGGCCCATGCATACCAGCCCGGCCGAAAAAGCGGCGCTGCGTCCGCCGAGCTCCACGTCGATACCGCGCCCCCCGGGCCCCGCACGAAGACCCGAGAAATCGGTACCGATTTCGAGCGTGATCTCCATTTCCTCGAAATGCTTCTTTAAGCGCTCGACGATTTCTTGATCCACGCTCCGCAGCAGCTCCTTGCGTCGGTCCACGAGCGTAACTTTTACACCCAGGCGCGCAAAGATACTTGCATATTCGCAGCCGATAACGCCGGCGCCGATCACGAGCAGAGATTCCGGTGACTGTTTCATCTCCAGAATCGTGTCGCTATCGTAGAGGTCCGCCAGTTCCCATGGAAAATCCGGACCGCGACATGGCCGAGTCCCGACCGCGATCAAGAATTTCTTGCCATGGTAGACGTGCTCGCCGACCTTGATTTGGTCTTGGCTCACGAAGCTCGCCTGCCCCCGCACGCGCCTTACGCCATTGCGGTCCAGCTGGTTCGCGATGATATCGGCTTCATTGCGGAGCACGCGATCTTTTTTGAGAAGGATTTTCTCCCAGGCGTTTTCAAGACGCGCTTCATTGAGCAAAGCGGCTTCCTTGAGGCTCTTGCTGGGGATGGTTCCTTTGTGGACGCAGGCGCCGCCCCAGTTTTCGCGCTCTACGATCAAAACTTTTTTCTTGAGCTTCGCGGCTTGGACGGCGGCACGCTGCCCCGCGGGGCCGGAACCGATTACGATCCAATCGAAAGGGCTTTGAGCTTCTTCAGCAGCGGACTTCGACACGTAATTCTTTCTCCGTAAAAAAAGTTACAGGATGGGACAAAGATTCATAATATCCATTAAATTAGATAGGGCAAGGAAGGCGACGAGAATGACAACCCGCGAATCCAGTTCCCCCGTTCCAGGACAAAATCGAGCGTATCTTTCCTTCCTTTTGAGAAACAAGCGTTGGATCAACGCCCTCGCCGCGGTAATCGCCGCCGGAGCTATTTTCTTTGCGAGTCACATCTATCTCAAGCCGAGCTTTGCCGCTCTCTTGCCCGACAACCTCCCATCGATCGAACATCTCAATCGCGTGACCTCTGAAGTCGGCGGAACCGGCCTTCTTCTCATCGGCATCGAGTCTCCCAGCTTCAAAGCCAACCGCACTTTCGCCGATCGACTGGCCGCCAAACTCAAACCGCTTTCACCCACCGTTATTAAGGATTTCGAATACAACTACTCCGAAGCGCGCGAATATTTCGAACGTTTCGGTCTTTACTACCTGCGCACCGAAGACCTCAAGAAGCTGAAGCACTACCTGCAGAAGGAAGTTATTCAAAAAGCGGAGAAGAAACGCGACAACGCTTTCGCCTCTATTCTGGGCATTGACGAAAAAAAGGAGGAGGCGCCTCAAGCCGACGCTACGAACAGCGATCAAGAAAGCAAACTTTTCGCCGAGAAGATAGATCCCCGTATTCAACGTCTCTTGGAATACCCTCGCGACTATCTGGCAACGAAAGATGGCAAACTCGTCGTCATCGCCGTAAGAACCAGTGGAACCAGCCTCTCGCTCGGCGAATCACGCGCACTCACCGAAAAAGTGCGTGCCCTCATCGACGAATTGAAGCCCACCTCGTTCCACCCCGAACTCCAGGTGAATTTTGCGGGTAACGTCCAGCGATCCCTGGATGAAGTGAATTCCGTCAAAGCCGATATTCTCGACACCGCCATGCTGCTCGTGGTCCTGATCTTGGTCTGCCTTTATCTGTTCTTCAACTCCTGGGCCATCATCGGCCTGATGGTGACAAATCTTTTGCTCGCCGTCGTCGTCACCCTCGGCTTCGCGCAGCTGACGATCGGTTACTTGAATACGCTGACCGCCTTCATGGCGAGTCTCGTCGTAGGCACGGGTATCAACTACGCCTGCATCTTCTGCTCACGCTATCTCGAAGAACGCCGCTCTGATCACGACGTCGTAGATTCTCTCGGCACCGCCCTTTCGTCCACCTACCTCGCTACCCTCGCCGCCTCCAGTACGACCGCCGTCTCTTTCATCGCTTTATTTTTCGCGAAGAACAAAGGTTTCTCCGAGTTCGCTTTGATCGGCGGCGTGGGCATCATCGTCTGCTGGATCGCGACCTACACCCTCCTTCCTATCTGGATCCATAGCGCGGAAAAGCACATCAAGCTGAGCGGCAAAGCCACCATGACCACCGTAAAACTGGGCGCGCTTCTTTCGACCATCGGAGGGAAAGTCCTTCGTTATCCGCTTCGCACGGGGACCGTGCTGGCCGTGCTCGCGATCGTGAGTGCGGTCGGATCGCACAAGTTCCTGCAAGATCCTTTCGAATACGATTTCACGAAACTCGGCAACAAGCTCTCGAGACACAAGACCGGTGCTTCGGGTCTCCATAAGCGCATTCAAGACGAAGTCTATCAAAGCAGCATGATCCCCGCGGTCGTGCTCATGCAAAACGCGGAGCAGGCGAAACTTCTCTGCGCCGCCGCTCGCGAAAAGGTCAACCAGCTTCCGGAAGATCAACGCAACTTGCAGAGCTGCCTGACGCTCTTCGATATTCTTCCTACCAAAGACGCTCTTTCCGATGAAAGTCCCGCAAAAGCGCATCTTCGTGAAGAAGTGAAAACCCTCATGGGCAGCAAGTGGCTGAAGCTCTCCGATTCCAAGCTGGCCTCGATTCTCGTCAACATGAGCTCGAAGACCGAAATCCGTCCTCCCACCGTTGATGATGTGCCCGATCAACTGAAGCGTCGCTTCGAAACCAAAGACGGTCGTCAGGGAATCGTCGGATATATTTATTCAGATCCGAAGAAGCCTCTCGAAGACGGTCGCAATCTTCTCCAATACACGGAAACCTTCGGTTCGATTGATCTTCCCAATCAGCGCGGAACGATCGGAGCTGCGGGCGAAAATTTCGTGTTGGCCGATCTCTTGAGAAGCATCAAGGTCGATGGCCCTAAAGTCTCACTGCTGGCATTCGCCGGCGTGTTGATCGTAGCCTTCCTGCTTACGAACGGTTTAACCGGCGGGATCATCATGGCCCTCTGTCTTATCTGCGCGACCGTATGGATGATCGGCCTTCAAACAGTGCTCGGAGTGAAATTCAACTTCCTCAACTTCATCGCGCTTCCGCTCACTTTCGGAATCGGAATCGACTATCCCATCAACGTCTACATGCGTTTCAAAGAGCAAGGCTGGAAAGATTTCAGTAAAGCGATTCGTACGACGGGCGTCGCAGTCTTCCTCTGCTCGACGACCACAATCATCGGCTATCTCACGCTTTTCGAAGCTTCTAATCAGGCCATCGCGTCGTTTGCAAAGCTTGCGCTCATCGGGGAATTCACCTGTCTGGCGGCCACTTTCCTCGGGATGCCTCTCGTGTTTGCGTACTTCAATGAAAAAGCAGCCTCAAAAACCTGAGCTTCCTCATCCACGAGGAGGCCTTACGAGGCTGAATGAGGGCTTAAGGCGCCTCCGTGGATTTTTCTCCATATTTCCTTAACGTAAATCCTATAAAAACATAACCCTCCGCGTTAGTGACTCGATGCATAATCGTTTTCACGGTCGTAGCTGCATGTACCTTCCAACGCCCGGACAAAATTAAACGTCGTTGGAAAAGGAATATACATGCCATCTATCACCCCCTCTCTTCGCCTTCTCTCACTGTGCGCCGCCGTCGGCCTCGCAACCCATGCTCACGCGTTTGGTGCGGCTCGTCCGTCGCAGCCCAGCACTCCGAGCGCACCCAGCAAACCGGTAGAGCCCACGAAGCCCATCGATCCCGGAACCCCACCGGATAACTCCCACGAAACACCAGCGGATATGGCATCCGTCATTAGCGAGATCTCGAAGATCGCAAGCGCCTCGAGCTGTGCAAGCTACAGCTGGAAGAACCGCGGTCGCGCTCCAGCGGGATACGTAAATGGCATGGCCGTCACTTTCGCGAAGTCGCTTTGTCGCCAGCGCGCCGGAGAAGGTCCCGCTAAATTGATGGCCTCCAAGAACACTGCTAACTCGGAAAAGGACGCGATTACCTGGTTCGAAAGTACTTTCGACGACGCGAAACTCGAAATCGACGTCGCCGGTGCCGATACCTTACGCAGTCTCTTTACGCTGGGCATCGGTCTCGGAATGCGTGAATCTAGCGGTAAATACTGCGAAGGTTACGACGTCTCCGGCGGAGCGAGCAACTCGGCTGAAGCCGAAGCTGGACCTTTCCAAACCAGCTACAACGCAGTCAATGCGAGCCCTGAGTTGAAAAAGCTTTACGACGAATACAAAGCTGATCCATCGAAGTGCTTCCTCGATACTTTCAAACAAGGCGTCAGCTGCACGGCCCGCGGTTTCATCGGAACCGGCGAGGGTCTCACCTTCCAAAAACTCGCGAAGTCCTGCCCCGCATTCGCAGCAGAATTCGCGATGACCACCCTACGCGTGATCCGCAAGCACTACGGACCTATCAACCGCAAAGAAGCCGAGATTAATCCCTCGTGCAACAAGATGCTCGACGATGTCCAAACCTTGGTCGAAGATCGCAGCGCCTCGGTCTGTGATGCTCTGAACTAAGATCGCAAAAGCAACCTAAGTTCGATTACGAGGAGCGGCCCTTCAACAAGGCTTGCTCCTCGATGTATTCGTCGTAAGTGGTGTACTTGTCGTTCTTCACGCTACCGTCGATCTCGATGATCCGATTAGCGACCGTCTGTACGAGTTCATGGTCATGGGACGTGAAGATGATCGTGCCCTTGAAGCGCTGAAGCCCTTCGTTGAGTGAGTTGACGGCTTCGAGATCCAAGTGACTCGTCGGCTCGTCCAGCAGGAGCATGTTCGGGCCCGAGAGCATGATCTTGGCGAGCATACAGCGCACGCGTTCGCCGCCCGAAAGCACGTTGCTCTTTTTGGTGGCTTCGTCGCGACTGAAAAGCATCTTGCCGAGGAATCCGCGGATAAACGATTCGTCTTGATCGATCGAATACTGTCGCAGCCAATCCAGAAGCGTGATGTCGCCAGATTTGAAATAAGCCGTGTTGTCGGAAGGGAAATATCCGGTCGTAAGCGTCGTGCCCATCGTGAATCCGCCCGCGTCGGCTTCCAGTTCTCCGGCGAGAATCTTGAAGAGCGTCGTGCGCGCGACGTCACTCGGTCCGATGAGAGCGATCTTGTCGCCTTTGTTGACCGTGAAGCGAACGTCTTTGAGGAGCTGTTCGCCGTCAAGCTTTTTGGAGATGCCGTTGATCTGGAGGATATCGTTGCCCGCTTCGCGTTTGGACTCGAATCCGACGAACGGTTGACGACGCGTCGAAACGGGCAGATCGTCGAGGTTGAGTTTTTCAAGCTGCTTCTGGCGCGAAGTCGTCTGTTTGGATTTTGAAGCGTTAGCGGAGAAACGCGCGATGAAGCGTTTGAGATCTTCCGCTTTGTCTTCGGCCTTTTTCTTTTCGTCGCCGCGCAGTCGTTGCGCGAGTTCGGAGGAACGTTTCCAGAATTCGTAGTTGCCGGTGTAGGTCGTGATCTTGTTGAAATCGACGTCCGCGATATGCGAACAAACTTTGTTCATGAAGTGACGATCGTGAGAAACGACGACCACCGTCTGTTCGAAGTTGAGCAGGAAATTTTCCAGCCACCGAATCGCGTAAATGTCCAAGTGGTTGGTGGGTTCGTCCAAAAGGAGAATGTCGGGATTCCCGAAAAGCGCTTGCGCCAGGAGCACTTTGACTTTTTCGCCGCCACTGAGCTCTTTCATGAGTTTGGAGTGGAATTCGGTGCCAATACCGAGGCCCGCGAGCATGAGGGCCGCGGAGCTCTCCGCTTCCCAGCCGTTCAGTTCGGCGAAGACCGTCTCGAGGTCGGACGCGCGGATACCGTCGGCTTCCGAGAAGTCGGGCTTCGCGTAAAGTTCGTCTTTTTCCTTCATGACGCTGAAAAGTTTTTCATTGCCCATCAGTACGACATCGAGCACACGCAGCTCTTCGTAAGCGAAGTGATCTTGACGGAGGAAAGAGAGCGTCTCACCGGGCGTGATGTGAACTTCGCCCGTAGTGGGTTCTTGCTCGCCCGAAAGAATTTTTAGGAAAGTCGACTTACCGGCGCCGTTCGCGCCGATCAGACCGTAGCAGTTGCCGGGAAGGAACCTTACATTCACTTCGTCGAAGAGTTTTTGGCTGCCGAATCTGACGCTGACGTTTGAAGTGCTAATCACGAGGCCCCCCGGTGTAGCCGATTTGGGAGGCCTGATCCATTTGAATTTAGATCACTTAACAAAATGAGACGACAGCAAGGCGGGAGGGAAGCGAAGAGCGGAGCATAGCCAGAGGCTATGTGAGCACCGGAGCGACCGAACAACGCCGCTAGCGCTCATTCTGTTATGTGATCAGCTCTTGAAGGGCATTTTTCCCAAGTAGTCGCCCTTACCCACATCTACGCCATTGTGGCGAAGGATGGAGTAAGCGGTGGTCACGTGGAAGTAGATGTTCGGAAGTGCATGGTGCACGAGGAAATCGCTGCCGCTCAGGCTCTTGCCTTCCCAGCGATTGTTCGTGATCTCACGGTTCTCCGAGTCCTTGAAGTCCTGCTCGGAAAAGGTCTTAAGGTAAGCGATGGTCTCATTGATACGGGTCTTGAACTCGCCCAGCGTCTTTTCGGTATCGGGATGAGTCGGAGCGGTCTTGCCCGTCAGGCGGGAGGCACCGAGCTTGGCGGTGTCACACGCGATTTGGATCTGACGACCGAGATGGAACTGGTCGGGAGCAAGGCGCGACTGAAGGAGAACTTCAGGATCGATCTTCTTAATTTCGGCGAATTGGGCGCCTTTATCGAGAATGCCGCTGAGGTTGTTGAGAGCTTTGATGAAAGGAGGAATAGTAAGGTTGTAAATCATGGGCCGGAGTTAAGCAGAGCGCTTGGAGAGTGACAAATTGTGTTCAAGCGAACTCGTCTCTTCAGGGACTTAGAGGACGCTCCAGTCGTGCCGCACTTTGTCCTGGATTTCGGCCCGGACGTGATCGCCGCGTTTCAGGGGTCCGACGCCCGAGGGCGTGCCCGTGAGAAGCAGGTCACCGGGACAGACTGGAAACTCCTGCTTCACGTAGCGTACGAGTTCCACGAGTCCGAAAATCATAGCCGAGGTATTGCCACTCTGACGAAGCTGGCCGTTGACGGAGAGACTCAGATCAAGATTCGAAAGCTCAGAGAGCGAGACAACGTCAAAAAAAGATGAGAGCGGGCAAGAGCCGATGAAGGACTTCGCGAGCGTCCAGGGCTCGCCGCGTGCCTTCAATTCATTTTGCCGAACTCGGTCGGTCAGATCGAGTGCTACGCAGGCGCTCGTAATTTCGAGATGCTCGTCGAAACGCAAAGCGAGTTCAACTTCGTGATGAATCTCAACGGCACCCGCATGAAGAATGAAAGTCGGAGCATTGACGCTCGCCGTACTTCCGGCCTTGAGAAAAATAAGCGGTTGTTTCGGCACGGCGTTGCCGAGTTCTTTGGCGTGTTCGGCGTAGTTACGGCCTACGGCCCAGATATTGCGAATCATACCGAAAGTATAAGCTGCCACGATCCTTTGTGAAACTCACCAATGCCGCGGGACGTTCGTATTATTGACGCCGAGCCGAAAAATCCCCCGATATAATTTTGCGGTGAAGGTTTTCTCCGTAAAATTACGCACTCTGCTGCTCGTCGCGAGCGGCGCTCTTGCCTTCCCCAGTCTCGCGTTCAACGTCGGCTTCAATCAGGGCTGGTGGAAAGACAATTACGGCGGCCAATGGATCGATCCGAACTATTCTCCGGCCGAAGTGCGCCGCATCCTGGACCTGGCTCAAGACGCTGGAAGCAAGACATTGCGCATCTGGCTCTTCGAAGGACAAGATCCGCATGCGCTTGTTTGGAAGAACGATCTCGTTGCAGGACTGCACCCGGATTTTCTGCGAAATTTTGAAGATTTTCTGATGGCCGCAAAAGAACGCCACATCCAGGTCTACCCCACGCTCTTCGACGGCAACGTCTTGCGCACCGTGAAAGGCGGGCTCAGAAATCGCTGGTGGAATATCATGAACGGCAAGTTCGGTGCGCGTGATGCTTTCCAAAAGAACGCCCTGGCACCGGTCCTCGCCCTGCTCTACCGCGCGGACCTGCGTCCGGGAATTTTCGGAATCGACGTCATGAACGAAATTGATGCCGCCGTGGTCGGAGGAAAATTCGAAAAATCGTGGGCCAGCGCTAATGCCCTGAGCTGCGGCACGCGCGACTTTATCCGCACCAGACGAGCCGGACAAAGTGCGATTCCGGTCACAACTTCCGTCGGCTGGCCGTGGATTCCATTTTTCTCGCGCGGAGCAGCGAATCTGATCCTCGATCCCAATCCTCATCCTAGCTGCGTGGATTTCTGGGACCTGCATTTCTACAACAATTCTGGCAGCATCCCGAACTGCGAGAAGATCGCAAAAGTTTCGCGCGATTATGGAAAGAAAATGTATCTCGGCGAGTTCGGTCAGCTCTCGAAGCTTTTCTCGGATTCGATGCAAAGCAAAGTCACCAAGAATTTTATTCAAAACGCCAAGGCCTGCGGTTTTTCCGGAGCGCTCGCATGGCGGCTCAGCGATAACCGCTCGGGCGAGAGTTCCGAGCTTCGTTTTACCCATGAGATCGCCGGCAAGATGCGTCCCGCCTTCGATGTCATTCGTAAATGGAATTTTGCGGGACGCTAGGATCTTCAGGTTATCTTTTAAGCTCGGGCCTGAACTGCGAGAACTTCGAGGATTTTCTTTCCATGCTTTTCAACGAGTTTAGGGCCCATGCCGTGAACGGCTTGAAGCGCGTCCAGATCCGCGGGGCGCGCTACGGCGATCGCATTGAGCGTGCGATCCGGCAAAATCGTGAACGCGGGTGCCTTGCGCAACCTCGCCTCCGCCAGACGCCACTGTTTGAGGCTCTCGACGCTTTCCTGAACGAGTTCGGAGGGCGGATCGGTCACTTTGGTTTGGGGCGCAACGGATTTCTTCTTTTTCTTGGGCGAAGATTTCGACGGAGTTTCGTCATCATTGGGGAGTCGCACACGCGCCAGTAAGTCGCTTTCTCGGAAAGCAGCGGCCAGTGGGCGAACCGAACGATAGCTCACCTTGCGACCGTCTTTTTCGAAACTGCGTTCCTCGATGTCGATGAAATTCGCTTTGGCCAGGGCCTGCAGATATTTTTCGAAAACTTTGCGATCGAGTTTCGAAGCGGCTTCTTTGTGAATACGGCCCAAAGACTGGCCTTCGCGTTCGCGAACGACCGTGAAAAGCGCCGAAAGCTGTTGGATTTCCGAAAGATTCGGAGTGCGGAAATTCGAAAGATCGGGCGCGCAGATATCGCAGACCCCGCAATCCTTTCCGGAATCATTCTTATCTCCGAAATGGCGAACCAAATGCAGCATGCGACAACGCCGGCCCTCGGCGAAAGCGGCCATGAGACCCATTTGTTCCAAACGGTGCCCGCCCTGCTTCACGTAGCTTTCTTTCCAGGTCTTCACTGCGCCGGTATGAAGCGTTTCGTCGGAGTCGACGCGCAGTCCACCATGGACCCATAGCTTTTCCACGGCCGCATCAAAGATGTCGGAGTCGAGCGGAGATTTTTCCTTGAGCATTTCGCGCGAGCGATTATCGGGGGCGGCCTTTGCGACCGCCTGAACCACGCGCTCGAGGAGGCTCACGTCCGGGTAGTTTTTTTCGTGCAGGAATTCGTGCATTTTGCGATCGGCGAAGGACCACATGAGATAAGCTTTCGATGGAAGACCGTCGCGTCCGGCACGTCCGATTTCTTGATAGTAGCCTTCGAGCGTCGCGGGAAGAGCGGCATGAATCACCGTGCGCACGTTGGCTTTGTCGATACCCATTCCGAACGCTACAGTGGCGACCATGACATCCGCTTTGCCTTGCAAAAAAGCGTTCTGAGTTTTCTCGCGCGCGTCTTTAGTCATACCCGCGTGATAGACGACAACGTCGAAGGATTCGGCAAGCTCAGCTGCGATACTTTCGGCGGATTTGCGCGTATTGACGTAGATGATGGCCGGGCGACGTTCTTCGTTCGCGATGATTTTTGCAATTTTTTCGGGGCGATCGTTTTGGGGAACTTCCGTAACGGTGATAGCGATATTGTCGCGGCGAAATCCGTGAATAAAAGTCGTGGCCTCCGGAAGATCCAACTGCGTGAGAATATCTTTTTGGACGCGAGGAGTAGCGGTGGCGGTGAGCGCCAGCACCGGCGTACGATCGGCGGCGCCTTCGGGCCCGCGGAAGCTCGGCAGGCGGCTCCCGAGCATACGGTACTCGGGACGGAAATCATGACCCCACTGCGAAATGCAGTGAGCCTCGTCGATGGCGATGAGACCCAATCGTTTACGAGCAAGCATCTCCGGAAATCCAGGAACCGCGAGACGCTCCGGGGCAATGAAAAGAAAGTCCAGTTCGCCCTTCAAATATTCTTCGCAGACGGCGCGCGACTGGCTGCGCTCACGTCCCGAATGAATGCGCTCCGCGCGAAGTCCTAGACTTTGAAGTTTGAGGACCTGGTCTTCCATCAGCGCGAGCAAAGGTGAAATAACGAGGCAGGTTCCTCCTCGAGCGAGCGCGGGAAGCTGATAGCACAGGGACTTTCCAGCGCCGGTGGGCATCACGAGCAGGGCATCCTCGCCGTTCGTAACCGCTACGCAGACGTCCTCCTGATAAGGACGAAAGGCATCAAACCCGAAATGGGTTTTGAGTAGGGCTTTAAGTCGGGCCTGGGATGCGGGCATCGTATTATCCTAGGAAGAAGCATGCCAAGGATCAAATAGGAAAGAGAACAAATCCGGTCTATAATCGTATGATGTCGATCTTTCGTTCGGGCTTCGTGCAAGCCCTCCAAGTACGTAGCCTCAAAGACATCCAAGACGGCGAGTCGAGTATCGAAGCCGGCGAGCTCTACGATATCGTTCTGGATATGCCGACGATGTACGTGATTCGCGGCAAAGACGGTCGCGACATTCTCGTACCGAAGGAATCCTTCGAACTCGTCGATCCCAAAGCCAACGTCAAACCATCCTAAAAGACCATCACCCAAATACCTGCGACGACCGTGATCACGCCAAGCGTGCGCGTCCACGAGAATTTTTCCTGACCCAAGGCCAACGCGAGCGGAACCGTCAATACCGGCGCCAGAGACGTCAACGCAGCTCCAATCGCGAGCGGCGCGTGGCTCAGGCCGTAGACGTAGAAGAAAGGTCCGCCAATCGCTTCGACTGCGAAGATCGGAATAACCGGTACAAATTCTTTGCGCGAAATGAGTTTGAAACTTTTTGTGCCATGCATAGTTATTCCTATTAGCGGGCACAATACGAGCGCGATCATGAGTCGAAAAGCGTTGAGAGTGATGGCGTCGAGACTTTGTCCGACCTCGGAAATAGCGACCGTGTTCATCGCCCAACAAATCGCGCAACCGAATGCGAGTAGAACGCCGCTGCGGTGATCGTTCGTGAAACGCGAACGTGCGTACGCGTTGTCCTGCATGCGCGCCACCGAAGGCACCGGCTCGTGCGAGGTGGAGCCCGAGAGAATCACGAAGATCGTTCCGATAATAACGATCGCGATGCCGACATACTTTGCGAACGGCAACGATTCCCCGCGGAAGACCATCGCTTCCAGAGCCGAGAATACGGGATACGTCGAAGCGATAGCCAGTGCTGCAGGAGCGCCGAGACGCTTGGTAGCCATAAGAAAGAGAACGTCGCCAAAAGCATAACTCGCGAGCACGGCGACCGCAGCCCAGCTGGCGTTAGTCGAATTGATAAGAGACGCAGCCGACCAAAGGCGGCCCTGGAGGAGCAAAACGATGAGGAACGCGGGCAATCCCAGCAAAATACGATGCAGATTGATGATGTAAGCGGGATGCTTTTTCGAGAAAGGAGTAAATGCGATGACCCCCACTGCCCACGTGAGTGAGCTTGTGAAGGCCGCCGAGAGACCCAAATAAGAATTCATAGAAACCAGGGAACTAAATATTAGTTATGATCCTGGGACTTTTTGTTGCTTCCACCAAGGAGGCTGGAAACAGCAGCACCGACGCCTGCGACGATCGCGGAGGTTTCGATGGGATGATCTTTGATCGTTTGCTCAATCTTGTCGCTGGCCTGTTTAGCGCCTTCGGTGATCTTGCCTTTAAAGTCGGCGAACGAAGTCTGAGCGTCGTGGAGAACGCTTTCCGCTTTGGAAACGATTTGTTTCTCGAGAGCGGCAGCTTTGGTCTTCACTTGAGCAGTGACCTTGGACGCTTGCGAGCTTGCGCTGTTCTTCGCCTTAGTAACTTGAGTTTTTGCCTTAGCAACTTGAGTCTTCGCTGCAGACTTCGTGGAGGCAACTTTGGTTTTTGCTTTCGTCTTCACGGAAGCGACTTTGGACTTCGCAGCGGTTTTCGCCTTTGCGACTTTGCCCTTGGTGGCGGTCTTCGCTTTGGTTTTGAGAGCGCTCGCTTTGGACTTAGCGGCAGTCTTCGCTTTTGCAGCGGAAGCTTTTGCCTTCGCTTTGACTTGAGGGACTTTCGCCTTCAAAGCTGCGGAGGTTTTCTTGATGGTGCTTTTGATTTTTTTCTTTTTGGTCGTCATGGTGTCACAGATTTCCCTTTTTCCCGGCGCCGGTCGAGTGGAATCTTATCAAAAAAATGCATGGTAGAATGGACGTCATGAAAAGCCATCAAAGCGCCGGATACCTTTTCCTCCTGATTGCAGTCCTGGGGTCTTTGTCCCCTGGCCTTCGGGCGGAATCCAAAAACCGGAAGGGAGAAACCGTGAGCCACGAAGATCTTAAAAAAATTCTTAAACCTATGCAGTACCAGGTCGCTTGCGAAGGGGGTACCGAACCCCCATTTCGCAATGAGTACTGGGATAACCACGCCGCGGGAATCTACGTGGACGTCATTTCGGGCAAGCCGCTCTTTTCCTCGAGTGACAAGTTCGAATCCGGAACCGGATGGCCTTCATTTACGAAACCCCTCGAGAAGACCGAAGTTCTCGAAAAAAGCGATACCGCTTACGGCATGACCCGCACCGAGGTCCGCAGCAAGTCGGGGGACGCGCATTTAGGACACGTCTTCAACGACGGTCCCCGCGACAAAGGCGGCCTCCGCTATTGCATTAATTCCGCATCCTTGCGGTTCATTCCTAAGGAAGATCTCGAAAAAGAAGGTTACGGCGAATTTAAAAAACTCTTCAAGTAAGAGGAGTTTTGTCCGACTCTTTAAGATCTTCGAGGTCGTGCTGAACGGCACCGGCACCGGGGATCTTGG
>JBDSDI010000158.1:0-10996 GCA_039920645.1 Bdellovibrionota bacterium
AGCTGGCCGTTGGCGATGGGACCTTCGATCGCCGAAACGTTACCGCGGGGAGTGCAGGGCTGCGAGGTTTGCTGCGAGTAGGAAACCTGTTCGCCGGGACCTTGCGAAGGCTGAGCGCGGTAAGCACCGGGCTGCATCGCGGGCTGGTAGCCGCTCGCGAAAGTGCCTTGGGCCATCATGCTGCCCCCGAAGTTTTGCGCCGAAGCGACGCCTGCGACCAAAGAAAGAGTTAAAGCAGAAAGAATTTTCATCGTTTTCATAGTTCTCACCCCTCAGGCCCGAGCGTCACGCCGGCTGGCTGGACGATCTCGAGTAGATTTTGGAAGGTCATCGCGACTTTGCGAGCTGTTTCCATATCCGCGTCGGACGCTAGCACGCGGCCCTCGGAGTTGAAAACACCTTCGACTTCGCCACGAGCGTTGTACTTCATGCGGATCACGCCTTCGGTTCCGTTCGGCGAGCGCTCTTTGATCTCCACGGGACGACCGCCGCCGTCATAGCGGAAGAGGACCGTACGGGATGCCGTGAGCTTGCCGTTCGGAACGGTTTCAATAACTTGGGTGATACGACCCTGGGGATCGTACGCGAGTTTCAAGTTGCGGTTCTCCGAGTGATCGAAGGCCGAAGCGAGGTTGCCCTTGGTGTCGTAAGCGTAGCTGATCTTGCGCGCGCCCTTTTGGACGGAGCTGACCTTTTTGTACTTTTGATCGTAAACCAGAGCTGTCACGGTTCCATTGGGAGCCGTTTTCTTCTTCAGCAGACCGTCGGAGTAGTAATCAAAGGAGGTCGAGGTCTTGTTGCCCTTGGCGATTGTCCAGTCGAGGTTGCGAGCGGCAGTACCGGGCTTCACGGCTTCGGGCCACTGCGAGACGACGAGAGGAGTGCCACAGCACTCGGTGAAGATCGTTTCGGTCACGACGCTACGAACGGAAGTCACAGCGCGGTAGTTAAACTTCGAACCGTCGGCGCGCTTGCGGAACTCGTACCAGAACTTCGAGATCTCGCGATCCTTGGAACCTTCTTGGTAACGGGTCACGATCGTTCCGAACTTGCTCTCGGGATCGAGACTGTCGGAGAAGTAATCGTAAGCGGTGGTCATGCCGTCGCGGTCGCGGAACTGAGTGATCCAGTCGCGCGATTTGTTGTAAGCCATCGATTTGTATTCGCCGTTGGCGTAGGTGACCTTGGTCATATTGTGTTCGTCGTCGTAATCGTAGGTGTAAGGCACGCCGTCGACGCCGACCGCTTTAATCAGGTTACCGATCGGGGAATAGTTGTAGCTGGACTTCAAAGCGTCGCGCTCGATGCGAACGACACGAGGAACTTTGTTGAATTCCTTCCAGGTAATCTGAACCTGGTTATTGAAGTTGTCGCGCAGTGAGCTGATAAGACCCGATTTGTAGAGAACTTCAATGCCGTTGCCGTTCTTGTCGCCGATGCGGCTCAGTTTGCCTTGAGCGTCGAAGCCCATGATTTTTCCGGAAGCGCTCTCGAGCATCCATCCCGCTTTGGTCTTGGTGAGGGTCTGCATGCCGTAAAGCGAATTGATCCACTTATCTTTGCTGGACGGAACGAAGCTGACGATGTTGCCGCCGCCGCCTTCGAAGTAGTCGACGTTCTTGTCGCTGACTTTGAGATAGCCTTCGAGTTCCGAAGACCATCCCACGCCGAAGAAGCCCTTCACGTAGCTCGATCGGCTGTTGTAAGTGCGCGTGACTTCGATGTTGATGCCCGAAGTCGGCAGGAAGAAGTCCGTGTTAGCAACGTAGTAATTGCCGTTGTTAACGTTGACGCCTGCGTGCGCGCTTAACGCTCCCAACACCAAGCTCAGCGTCGCCGAGCGAATAACAGTTCTGAACATAGAAAGACTCCTCCACACACTTTGAGCTTTTATCTTAACCGAGTCGGCCAGAACCCGGAGCGTCAATAACTTCACATTATTGACGGGATTTTGGAGGTAGAGACTCAGCGCAGCATCAAACGCGGATCGTAACGATCTTTTTGATGACGACGTAGCCCATGACTTCGAGCCCGAGGACGCAAAAGAGGATGGCCCATCCCGCAGGATGCACGAAAAGCGGAGTCATCATCACGGGATCAATGAGATAAAGGACGCAAGCTAAAGCCCAGGGAAGGATCGAAACCACGACGGCTGAGGTCATGCCTTGGGCGGTAAGCGCCTCGATCTTACCTTGAAGCTTGATACGTTCGCGGATCGTCTTGGTGATCGTGGAGAAGGTTTCGGTCATGTTACCGCCCGTCTCCTTGAGGATATTAACGCTGGTCGAGAACATAACGATGTCCTCCGAAGGAAGACGTTTGGAAAGCGTTTCGAGTCCGAGCTCGATGGTCTGACCGATGCGGTTCTTATCGAGGATCATGCCGAACTCCTGGGAGATCGGTCCACTGAGTTCGTCGACGCAGATCTTGAAGGCTTGCGACAAGTTCATACCGGACTTCATCGCGTTACCCATGAGCGTCAGTCCGTCGATCATCTGATCCGAGAACTGTTTGATGCGACGAGGACGCACGAAGTGTTCGAGATAGATGAGTGGGAGCTGCCACGAGAACCAGACGGAACCCAGCGCGGCGACGAGCGCTACGATCGGAAGCGCAGAAAAAAGAGCGAACATAAGAATGACGCCGATGACGCAAATGATGATTTGCTGGCGAATGACCGCCTTCAGATCCATCTTCAAGTAGAACATGTCCAAATAGACTTCGCTCGTCTTTTGGCTGATGACCGACATCTTTCCCCAAACGTTCGCGTAAATGCGATCGAAAGAAAAGAAGACCGCCAAAAAGATGCAGGCCCCGACCACAATGCTGATGGCTAAGACACTCATGCAGCTTTAAAGATTCCCTTCGGAAGACGGATACCGAGAGCTTCGAACTTCTCGACCATCTTCGGCATGAAACCTGTCGCCATATGGCGGCCGATAACTTTTCGGTTCTTGTCGATGCCGTCGGACTTCCAAAGGAAGATGTCTTGCATCGTAATGACGTCGCCTTGCATACCAATGACTTCCGTCACGTGGGTCACGCGGCGCGATCCGTCGGAAAGACGCGATTGTTGGACGATGATGTGAACGGCGCCCGCGATCTGCGAGCGAATCGCTTCGACGGGCATGTCCATGCCGGCCATCATAACGAGCGTTTCGAGACGGGCGATAGCGTCGCGCGGGTTGTTGGAGTGGACGGTTGCCATGGATCCGTCGTGACCGGTGTTCATCGCCTGGAGCATGTCGAGCGCCTCTCCGGCACGGACCTCTCCGATGATGATACGGTCGGGACGCATCCGCAGCGTTTGCTTGACAAGATCGCGGATCGTGACGGCGCCCGTGCCTTCGATGTTGGCGGGGCGCGACTCGAGACGGCCGACGTGCTTCTGCTGAAGCTGAAGTTCGGCTGCGTCTTCAACGGTAAGAATACGTTCGTTGGCGGGAATGAACGACGAGAGGACGTTGAGGAGTGTCGTTTTACCGGAACCGGTACCGCCGCTGATGAGAACGTTGGCGTGACACTCGACTGCGGCGCGGAGGAAGTCGGCCATTTCCTGCGACATCGATCCGTAGCCCACAAGATCTTCGATGCGAAGACGTTTGGTGGGGAACTTACGAATCGTGATCATGGGTCCGTCGATGGAGAGCGGCGGAATGATCGCGTGAACACGGCTTCCGTCCGGAAGACGGGCGTCAACGTAAGGGCTCTTCTCGTCGATGCGTCGGCCGATGGGGTTGACGATGCGCTCGATGATCTGGCGCAGCTGTTCGTTGCTCGAGAAGTTGGTCGGCGCTTCCTGAAGCTTGCCGCCTTTTTCGATATAGGTCAGGTCCGCGCGGCAGACCATGACTTCGGTGATGGTCGGGTCGGCGAGGTATTCCTCGAGAGGCCCGAGACCGATCGCTTCGTCGAGAATTTCCTTCATCAGCTTGGCAGACTCTTCACGAGCCTTCCAGGGATGTTCTTCGGCGTTCATGACGTCGGCCACGATGGACTGGGCGCGCGTACGAAGATCGGCTTTTTTGTCTTCCGACAGCGCGCGATCAAGTTCTTCTTTCTTGAGGTCCATGCGCTCGACGAGCTGAGCATGAACGCGCAATTTGAAGGCGCTGCGAGGATCGGTCGGGCCCTTTCCCTTGAGAGGAATGACTCGAGCTTCCGACGACGCGGCACTTTTTTCGGGCTTGGGTCGTTCGGCTTTTTGAGCTTTGGCGAGCTGTTCGAGCACGCGCTTCTCGATGATGAAGCGGCTGAGTCCTTGGATACCTTTGGTTGCGGCTGATTGCGGCGCCACGAGAATCATCGGCGATCCCTTAGCGAGCGACGCATTCGCGGATGCGGAGTCTTCGGGAACGACCGCGATCACTTGGCGCTTCAACGTCTGTTCGAGGAATTGCGGGTTGTAAGGACTTCCCGCAGGGAAACGGTTGACGACGACCTTCGTGATCTCGGGCGAGTAGAGCATGGACTGAAGCTTGTCGATCAGACGCTTGGTCTGATTCAAGACGAGGATCTCGGGAACGGTGGGAACCAGGATCATCGTCGCATGGTCGAAGACTTTCAGCATCGGACCATCGATCGCGTTGCCGCAGTCAATGATGGTGAGCGGGAATGTCTTGCGGATCATGCTGAGCGCGAGATCGAGTTTCGCTTCATCGAGTTGTCCGAAGCGCTCCAAGTTCGAGAGCATCTGAAGAGCGAAGAGCGGAACCCCGGCGTTTCCGGTGTTCACGGGAGTCACGAGCTGTCTCAAGCGCGCGCCATCGGGCACCTTGCCTTCGATCAGCGCATCGCCATAGCCCTTGGCTTGCTTGATGCCGTAGATAAGATTGATGTCGCCCGTGCTGTTGGGGTCGCAGTCGAGAACGAGCGGACCTTTCTTGCTGTCGTAAGCCATGGAGAGCGCAAGGTTCGCGGCGAAAACAGATTTTCCGACGCCGCCCTTGCCGCCCACGATCGCGATGACGTGGCCCATCGGAGCGGACGCGCTCGGTGCGAGCAGAGGCGCAGCGGCGGGTGCCGCGTTGGTGGATCCTGGGGCTGTCGCGTTTCCTTGCGTCATCTGATGCCTTATCTCCTCAACCGGAATTTACGTTTGAGTTCGTCCGTACCCTGTTCGGGGCTCCGCATCTTGGTCGGAGTTACGAAGACGATGAACTGGGATTTGTTGTCTTGAAAGGAATGCTTGCGACCG
The DNA here is from genome assembly GCA_039920645.1 of Bdellovibrionota bacterium. Taxonomy (GTDB): domain Bacteria; phylum Bdellovibrionota; class UBA2428; order UBA2428; family UBA2428; genus CAMCVE01. Next base: position 5,198 of record JBDSDI010000158.1, read on the forward strand.
ACTCCAAAAAGTTCGAAGTCGCCGCCGCCTGTGCTTCCCGTAGGTGAGCGATCGAAGGTGACGTTGCGCTGTTCGCCAATCATCCCACCCAAAGCCGCGCTCTCGCCGTTGGTCACGACCAGCGCGGTCTTGACCTCGTTGGTAAGCGTCTTCGGAGCGCCGTTCGCGCCGGTTCCGGTTTCTTCCATCTGCGTCGCCGCAATCGTAAGGTTGATCTTGTCCGATCCTTTTACCGACTGAGCTCTCACGCCGACCTTGGTCTCGACGTTGACGTTTTGGGTCGTGGGGAGTCCTTCGGGGCTTACTCCTGGGACGGGAATTCCGATCGCTTCGCGAATCGTATATTCCTCAGGCGTGCCGTCTTGCTTGTCGACGATCATCAGGTTCGCGGTTCTCAGGATGCGACCGTATCCGTGCTGAGCGGCGGTACGCAGAAAGGGAAAGAGATTGCCAATCGTGGCGATGAAGCCCGCAGTGAAACGACCGATGTCGGATTCATAGTTCACTTCGCCCTGGGCTCCGACCGATGGACGCCATCTGAACTCGAAGCTTTTCAGGTATTCGCGGTTGAGCGTTACGAAATCGACGCGAACGTGGATGATTGCGTCGGGATCCTTGGGTTGCCCTTGGCGAATCCAAATAGATGAGTTGCAGTCGGGAAGCTTGGTTTGAACACGGTCAATACCAGCCGTATCGACCTTGGGTCGATCTTGGAGAAATGCCTTACAGATACGCTCAGCTTCTTCGCGCTGCGAGCGCTGATCGACGGAGCCTTCCAGGAAGAACTTGTCCTTGATCACCTTGACGGTGATGTCGCGAGGACGATCGGGGCCTCCCGCGATAGCTTCTTCCATCTTCTCGGCTACGATCTGATACGACAGCGGCGATAGTTCCGTGAGGTTCAGGATCGGCACCTGTGCGGTCGGACGCAAATCTTTGTAAGTCGCGAGGACTTTGTTGAGACGCTCGAGTTCGGCGGGGATCACGAGCTTGCCGTCGAGGACCACCATGTTGTTCACGATGCGAATCTGCAAACCTTCGGTGCTGCCGATGAGGGTCTTGAGTTCCTGAGTTGCTTTGAAGAGATCGACGCTCGTAACCGTGATGCGGTAAACCTTCATCAGCTGTCCGCGCTCTTCCGAACAGCGTCCCTTGCCCGAAGGATCGCTCGTTACGAGCAGCTGCATGGTGCCTTCTTGCTGGAGTGCCTGAATGGTACGAGGACGAGGAGGTTCGCCGGGTTTGCGTGGTGGATCCGGGCTCGTGATGATGCCACCGGGATAAGGCGTTAAACACGTCGGTCCGTACGCGCTCGGATCGATGATCGTCGAGGAGTCCTTGGTCAGAAGGATTTCTTCGAAACCGTCTTTGGGTTCGAGTAAACCTTGTTCGATGCGCTGACGCGTGAGTTGGTCGACCGTCGTATCCGTGATGCTTCCCACGATGTCGGCTTTGCCGGTTCCCAGTTCGGGAATTTCCTGATCGTCAGGAATCGCCTGCGCGTTCACGCGCGCCGACGAGATCGCGATCATCAGAGCCAGTAGGGCGAAGAGATTAGTTCGCAAGAGGAATCCCTCCCTGCTTGAAGGCCGGAGGAGGAGGAGCGGTTTTGACCGGTGCCCTCGTCGCGACGGGAGCCGCAGCGGGAGCACGTGCCTTCGCGTCCATCGCAGCTTTGCGCGAGTTCTCACCGAGGACTTCGTCGATGGTAACCGTAGGAATCGAAGCCACGAGGCGATCCACGGGATTTCTTAGCGTGAGGAAAAGTCCCACGCCGGACTCGACGATATAAATAACTTTTTGAGCGTCGACCGGACTCACTTCGACGGTGACCGTATTGAAAGTGCGGTTGCCGCGAATGTTTTTGGCAAAACGTCCGCCGGTCACGGGATCGGTATCAAAGATAGCGGGAATGTTGTTCTGAACCTGTTCGCCAACGGCGAGAACGTTCACGTTCTGCAACATAGTTTTGATTTCGGACTGCACGCCCGCTGGACTCGGGTATTGAATATTGGCGATGATGTCGACGCGATCGCCGGGACGCAAGAGACGCGTGACGCCAGTAACGTCGTTGACGGGAATCGAAATGGCGCGCTGATGGATCGCAACCTGCGATGCGACTCCGGTGTCGGAGCCCTTAAGATAGACTTTGGTAAGAAGAACCTGCTCTTTGGCTTTCATCGGAGCGGCCGCGACCGAGCCTTCGAAAGTACGAGGATCGCCGTTGGAACCGGGCTGTTGGAAACTTTTGGGAACGTTGCGGGTCTCGAGCATGTCAGCCTTGATCTCTTCCATCTCGTTGATGTCGCGTTTCGCGACGACGACGACGACTTCGGAGCCATATTCAGCTTTGATCTTCTGAGTTTCGGAGTTGATGTAGAAGAATACGAGAAGCATCGCGACCGCTGCCGCTGCAAAGCTTACGAGAAAGGCTTTTGACTGGTTCATCGATAATCTCCAGGTCTACTTATCGGCGTGCGTGAAGATTCTCTTAAGGCTCGTGGGGCGGCCTTAGTACGCACAGTTTCCCCCGGGTTGGCGATTGATGACGGCGTACGTCAAAAAGTCGACGCTCGAAGGGGATCCGCTCGAAAACATCGAGAAGAGCGGCGTCCCGACCTTCGCGATTGCATCGGAAGGGTAGACCACGAAACACGTCGACGCGCCGCCGACGAATTTGTATTTCGATTTGCTCATGATCTTAACGGCGTTAGGAACTCCCGTTTCGATAATTCCCGCGTCGGCAACTTGCTCCGAGCTCGAACCCGCATCCGCGAGCAAATTCGGTGGTGTGGTGAGCGTGCCCGAGTTATTGATGAGCGCGAAAACAGAATTTCTGACAACTTCCTCGCGAATCACGGCGGCGCGCATGACGCGAAAATAATTCAGTGCCGCGACGATGACCGTGAAGAAAATAATAACCGAAGGCAAAAGCTCAATAATGGCTTGGCCGCTTCGAGAAGACGCGCGCTTCAGCAGTTGTTGTCGTCCATGCCGAGCCATTCGTCCCCCGATCCGCCATGCTTGTAGTAGTCATAGAAGTTTTTAAAGAACGAATGGCATTCTTCGACGGTGGGTTCTCGTCCGAGATAACTGACGGCTTGAAGCGGGATCCACGCGAGCGCTTTGCTCTTCTGGCCGAAGGGCAATTTAAAGAGAGGAACCTCGAAGGTGATAAGAATACGGCGTCCCGTATCGGGAGGCATCTGACCGTATTTGGGAAGCCCGCTCGCGCTGGAGTCGGGAAGTTCCCATCCCACGTTGCGAGCCGTTGCTATTTCTTTTTTTCCGAAGCGGAAGATTTTACTTCCCTCGTCGCCGTCCACGATGAAGACATAAGACTTCAAAACGGTGAGTGCCGCCTGGGCCTGACCGTCGGGACTAAGATTGGACGCCTGATAAGCCCGCGCTGCCATGAAGGCCGCGTAGGACATGTACTGCTGAACGGCAAACGCCATTGTGGCGTTGATCGTGATGACAAGGAGATTGAGGAAGACCGCGATAACGAGAATAAATTCGATCACGCTCTGACCGCGTTTGGAGTTTCTCATTCTAGTGAGACTCCATCTTCGAATCGACGTAGTAGTAGCTATAAGGTTTGGGATTGGCCGAAGCCTTGCCACCGGCCCATGCGTCTTTCGTGGTGACGTCGACCAGAGATTGAATGCTTGTTTCGACGCGAGGGCCGAGAATGACGTTGGCGGCCGTAACCACCCCCACCACCAAAGCGAGCAGAAGAATGTACTCGATGGTCGTTTGACCTCTAAGACTTTTCTTCCGGGAAGCTTTCATGGTCCTCTTCCTTATTTACAGTCGGCGGCTGCAGTTTTCTTGTGAGAGATGCAGATGCCGACCTTGCCGGGCAGTTTGCCCTGTTCGAGGGGTCCAGAAAAAATTTGGGCGCTCGCGAACTTGGCAAAACCGATCGACAAAACACTCAGGCAAGCCATCAGGAGAATGTACTCCAACATGGCCTGCCCCTTGCGAAACTTGCTAACTCCGGGCCTGCGCGTAAGATGTCGATTTGAATTCAAGTCACACCTCCACACGGTCCCACAAAGAGCAGGAGTGCTTACTTGCTGAGTTTGTCGATGCCGGTATCGATGTTACCGAAAAGAGTGCCGACGACGCCGCCGATTTTACTCTTAAAGGTCGTTCCGAACATCATGACGATTCCGACGAGCAAGCCTACGATGAGGATGTACTCGACGGAGGTTTGCCCTTTTTTAAGGTTCTTATTTTTCTTAATCATTTGATTGCTAGCCTCCCTTGATCTCAAAGATTTATCGTCACGGATCGACAAGATCTTGAGTGCCTAAATAAAGGATATCGAAATGCGTCCTCGGGACCGAGTGAAGTTACGGTTAAGACTGGCTTTTGCGGACCCTATTGAGGGCAGAAGCCGCCGCTGGTTGCGCTCATGGTCAAGGACTGCGTCACGGTGCTCTCACCGGGATCGGCAGCATCCAAGGTCGGTGCCGTCGCGCTTCCTTTGAAATAGTGGACGGTGCTCTCGGAATGCAGAGTTCCTGTGTTGTAGGCGTTATATTTGATCTTGAATGTGACGGACGCCGAGATATTCCCCGGATCCGGAGGCGTTGCGCCGAGCTTAAAAATCCAGCCTGCTGCCGAACGAAGTTTCGTGACGTTGGCGGGGTCCGAAATCGATTTCGCACTCGTCGCCAGATCAAATGCTTTTTCTTGCTGCACGCCATAGATACGACTGCTGGCGGGTTTAATGAGGCCTTGTGTATCTTCTCCCGGTTTGAGGATCGGAATTCCACGCCAGTCATTCGCATCGACGTGGCTGAAGGGATCGGGATAGCCTAGATCCGGATCTTCGAAATTATTGAGTCCCAATGGGGTCGCGGCAATATTCCATTGAAGGTCGCTGATATCGATACCACGAACCGTAATCGGAAGAATGCTGTCAAAACTCGCGATGAAACTCGACAGCGGAAATCCTGCGAAGGGAGCTCCGCCGGTATTTGCGCGCGCTGCTTTCCACTTGTCGGCGTTCGTATTGTTGACGATATGAGGGAAAACAATGATCGTTTCGCACGGATTCAGCAGACCATCGTCGTTCGCGAAGGCAGTGGAACCACCGGGCATATAAGGTGCCCAGCCCAAATCTTCGCGCATGTAGAGACCCCAACGATCCTCCGCCTGATCGTTGCTAAAAGCTTTCTTTCCGATTTGGAAAAGAAACGCATTCGCGGTGCCAGCGCCTCCGGCCGTGGTGTAGTTCTGCTCACCTGGCTTCTGGCTCGAGAACTTCGTCGGATTAAAATAGCGTTCGGTGAGAAGTCCACGGTTTTGGAGCACGTCTTGCAGGATCGTGCCGTCGCAAGGAACAACCTGAGAAAAACATGTTTCCAAAAGATTCGCGGCAAAACCATTCAAGGTAATGTCTTGGCTCGTCGTGCTCAACATGTGGAAAGCTTCGAAGAGCACGCCGACCGACAAGTCCCACGACGTGTTGGAATCATAAGCGCTCGCGGGCGCAAGCCCGGTGATGTCCGCGGAGTACAGAAGCTTGGGGACACTCTGTCCATTGAGGGCTTTGCGGTAATCGTTCATCGCACCGCTGAGGATGCGTCCAAGATCAGACGCATCCTTCATCGAATACGCATTCGGAATAAAGAGAGAGTTGAGAGGATCGCGCGCCTTGCCCGCCAAGGGAGGATAGTAAATGTTCGGGTAGAGGGGATAGAGGTTCGTCGTGGAGTAACGGAAAAGCTGGTCGCTGCGGCGGAAAGCGGCCACAAAGAAATCCGCACTGCCGCTGAGGATGGCCTG
>JBDSDI010000159.1:0-6435 GCA_039920645.1 Bdellovibrionota bacterium
CCTCGAGATCGGAGGCCTGGGGATCCGGAAGCACCCGCGCTTGCGCAAGCATCGTCCAAAGCTTGCGAAGCGTCTCATATCCGTAGAGCCCACGCAGAGCGCCGACTTTGAGACTCTCCAAAAGACGTTGAGGGCTGAAATCGTAATAGAGCGCCAAATCGCGTCCGATGGAGCGAACGGCGCGCTCGCGAATCAAATTCTTTTCAAAAAGTGTGAGCGCGATCTGCAGAGAATTTTCGGTAGCGAAGAAATGCGGACCGAAGCGCGAGTAGTAGGCAGCCTGCGAGCCGGTCACCAAGTTAATGAACGCAAACTCGACGGGGAACGTTGTGTCTCTCAGGCGATCAGCGAGTTCGAGAATTTTATCGCCTTCCTCGGAAAAAACTCCGAGCGAAACGAGAAGATTGCGAAGCTCGGGGCCGCGAACCACCCCACCAAGAATGTCGCAGAAGAGCGAGTAGATCGCGGGATCGCTTTCGCTGTCATCACCGAAGAGAATGAGCTTGCACGAGTGCGGTAGGGAAAGCCACAGCAACAGCAACGCCTCGAGCTTGTAGCCAATCTGTTCTTTGAGTTTTTTAAAATCGCGGCGTCGCACGTGCTGCATCTGATCCTTGAAGACGATCCCGTTGTGCTCGATGCCGTCGAGTTCCATTTTCGCCATGAGCGTAGCCTGCATCTGCGGAGGAGATGCGCTGACGAAGTAGATCGGATTTTGCTGTGCTTCGGCGGCTGCTCCGCGACGAAGTGCGCGCAACACGATCGAGAAGCCGGGAATATTGTCCTTGGCCTCGGCCGTTTCCAAGGCGGTCTTCAGGAGTCCACCGATGGAATCGATCTGCGTAGCGAGGTAGGTCTTGTCGATGTCCGAAATCACTACGTAACCGGCGTAGTCCTTAGGAAGATCCTTCAGACTCTCGGGGAGCGTAATATGGGATTTTTTAGCTTCCATGCTTCGACAAAACTCTCCTAAAGGATGATAAGAGTACGTATGGACTTCAAGAAGAAAATTGGACTTTTCGTATTCTCAATTCTTGGTGCGTCGACAGCCATGGCGGGCAGCGCCACGTCCCTTATGCAAACCGCACCCGTCATTGCCCCCGGCCAGTACGAGATGAAGCTTCAGAGCGACATCATTTTCAACTCCGGCGGCGGACTGAACATCTCCCCCCACCTTCACACGGGCCTCGTCGAGAACTTCTTCGACATTGACGCCTTCTTTGGCACCGGAAAAACTGGTTTTATGATCGGCGCCACCACCAAATACAACCTCTTGCCCGATCTTCCCGAACAAATGGGTCTTTCTTTCCTGGGCGGCGTTGCCGTGCTCAAAGACAAACCCAACAACGCCGTTGAGTACGCCAAGACCCACCCCGATTACAATCCTGCCGATGGCCTGACGCGCGGCCTGATTTCCCTCGGTATCGTCGCCTCGAAAGATCTCCAAGCCGACTTCGGCACGATCTCGCCCTACGCTGCACTTCAACCCGAGTTTCTTTTCCGCAGCGACGACAGCCAGTTCCTCTTGAGCCTCGCGCTTGGAGCTCACTGGGTCATCGCCAACAGCGCACCCTGGAGCTTCTACACGGAGTTCGGCCTCAGCCTTCGTAAGAGTCTCTACATGCTCGCTCTCGGCGCGGCTTATCCGTTCTGATCGAACGAAGGCGCTGAATTTTGAAAGTCATCGGACTCTGGAATTCCGGATCTCCCGTAGCCAAGGAAGAGATCGCCAAAGGTCTCGCGCGTCTCGACTCGCTTGGCATCGCAGCCGTTTATCCTGCGGCGAGCCGTCGCTGGGCCAGCCGCCCCGAATCGAGCGCGCGTAAATTCCTCGCCGGCCCCGATTCCGCGAAGATAGAAGCTCTCGAAGAGCTGGTCGCCTCGCGCGAAATTCACGACATCCTCGCTCTGCGCGGAGGCTATGGCGGCATCCGTCTCCTTCCGCTTCTCGATAAATGCGGCTCTTTGTTGAAACGCTACGACAAAACCTTATGGGGTTATTCGGATCTCACGGTCCTTCAACATTACTTTTTCGACAAATGTGGCGCGGCGTGGGTCCACGCCCCCATGCTCGGATCGAGCTCTTTCCACACGCCCCATCCCGTCGAAACGCGGTGGTGGAAGAAGGCCGCACTCGGTGCCGCCACGCACGAATCACTCAACGTCAAAGCACTCTCTGCGACCGTCACACTCAAGCGCACCGAGATCAGCGGTCCCCTGCTCGGCGGCAACCTCGCGTCTTTCGTTTCCATGATGGGGACGCCGTGGGAACCGCGTCTTCCGACTGGAACAATTCTTTTCTTCGAAGACATCAACGAGCCGACCTACAAGCTCGATCGATTGCTCCAGCAGCTCTCTGGGCACCGCGACATCGGCAATGTCCGTGCGCTGGTTCTCGGACATTTCACTGAATCACCGCAAGCCTTTGGGCTCCTGAAACTTTGGAGCGAGAATCTAGAAATTCCTGCCTATAAAGGAATTTTGGCAGGACACGAATCCCCAAATTTACCCTTGCATCTCGGCGTACGCGTCTCTCTCGAGAGAGAGTCCTCATCGAAATGCCGTCTGGTCGTTCCGACCTGTTACCTGGGCTGAAATTTTCGACCTTTGGTTGCGGTTTCCGGAGACCGGTCTTAGATTGATCTCACTATGATCGTACGCGTGCACGGAGCTCGTGGGTCCCACCCCGTGCCAACCACCAATCATCGGATCGAAGAACTCCAAAAGAGTCTTTGGGACCTTGCTCAAGAGAGTAAGGCCAATACCTGGGACGAGTTCAAGCGCTTCATCGATTCCAAACCTCGACACATGAGCCAGACCTTCGGCGGCAATACGACCTGCGTCGAGATCCAGACGCCCGCGTCGCCGATGCCGATCTTCGTGGATGCCGGATCGGGTCTAACGACCGCCTGCATGGACCCCGAGTCTACGCTCCAAACTCCAGATTTTCTGCGCGGCAAGGGCGAGGTCGCTCTCTTCTTCTCGCACACGCATTGGGATCACATCTCGGGCCTCGTTACGATTCCGCAACTCTTCATGGAGAACAACCGTTTTCATTTCTACGGCGTGCACCCCGATTTGCGCGGACGTATGGAAGGGCTCTTCGATCCTCGCTATTTTCCAGTTCCGTTCTCACTGGTTGAACCCCGCTTTCATTTCCATCAGATCGCACTCGGCAAAAGTCTGCGCCTGGGCAACGTCAAGGTCGACCACCTCCCTCAGTCGCATCCCGGCGGTAGCTTCGCGTACCGTTTCTCCGACGGCAAACATGCGTTCGTGATGGCGACCGACACGGACCTCAAGAATACCAACCCGCCGCACCTTATTCCCGGAGACAACATCTACTCGAACGCAAACGTACTTTTCATTGATGCGCACTTCTCACCGGAGGACATTATCGACAAGGAAGACTTCGGCCACGCTCATATCTTCCAGGCGATCGACTTCGGGATCCGCGAAAATGCGAAAATGATCTATCTCGCGCACCAAAATCCTTACTACACCGACCAAGAAATCCAGCGTCAGCTCGATCGATCGTGGGACTACGTCCGCAAGAAATACCCTTCTTCGAAGGCCGAGATCCGCATCGCAATCGATGGCGACGTTCTCGATCTTAAGAAAATCTGAGCTCGGCTCTCTCATGAACGTCCTGATGGTCTGCATGGTCTATCTTCTGGCGGCCGCGACGCCGGGACCTTCGCAGTTCTTCATTCTCGAGCAAGTGCTCTTAAAATCCCCGCGCGCTGCGCGCTGGGCCGCCCTCGGTGTAAGCCTTGGAACCTTGATCTGGGTGCTTTTCGTGATCTGGGGATTGGGATCCGTCGTCGCATCTCATCCCGAGTCGAGAGTCGTGATCGCATATCTTTCGGTAGCGCTGCTCCTTTACTTTGCCGCGCGTAATCTCCGTTTGATTCTTCAACGAAGAAATACATCTTTAGAGAATGCTCAGGCCGATGCGCATCAAGAAGCTCTTTCGTCGCATCGCTCAAGTTTCACGCAGGGCGTGCTAGTGAATCTGCTCAATCCCAACAGCGTCGTTTTTTTCATGACGCTCTTTGCGCCGCTCGTGGCGGGGAAAATTTCCGGGACGGAACTTTTCTTAAGCGTCACGGGGGTGATGATTCTTTCTGTAGCGTGGTACCAGCTGATCGCGGCTGCCTGGAGATTCAAGAGCTTCTACGTTCTGCTGAAAAGCCAGACGGCTCTGTTGCGCCTGCTACTGACGCTTTTCTACGTCTACTGGGCCATCAAACTTGTGATCAACTTCAAGCTCCTGAGCTAAGAGGATTTGGATCTGGCCCTCGGCCTATGTAAGTAAAATCTAGATCACATCCACGAACGATGATCCGCAGCGAGCGCAAAAAATATTCTTCTGAAATGTCGGACTCAGTGCAGACTGAAGGGCTCCGCATTTCTGGCATACTTTAATGAGACGGATGTTGACGTAAGTCGCTAGCGCCGCAAAAGGGATCATGATCAGAATTTGATCGACTCCGGCGACGACCGAGACGAAACTCAAGAAAAGAACCGGCGCAATACAGCAGAGAATCACGATACGCTGTCTCTTCACCGCCGGGTTTTTTGCACCGCGAAGATAAAAGAAAGCACCGGTGCCGAGCGCCAACCATAGCGCCGCGAAAATCAGAACGATGTGGTTGAGTGTCAGGACCATGCTTCGACTTACTTCGTTCCCAGAAGGCCAGTTTTCAATTCGGAGTTCGGAGGATTCTCGCCGATCCAAATTCTCAAGAGAATTTGCGAGAAGCCGACCGAGTTTACGTGACCGAGGACCTTGTCGCCCTTTTTCAAGATGACTTCCGAAGGATGAAATTCAAAATCAAGGACTTCGCCGCGCCGTACTTCCGGCTGTAACGCTGTGAAACTTTTTACGGCCGATGCGTAATCTTTGCACTCACCACCCTTGCAGGCTTTCTCGAAGCCCTCGGCGAACGCGTCACTCAGCTTCGCAGCATCCAAATCGCGCAGAAAAGAAAGACGCATGAGCTTGGAGTCCGCATCCATCAAAAGTGCGGAAGCGTCGGTGGACTTCTTAGCGACGTAAAGTCCTGCAACATAGACCTTCACCTTAAAGAAGGTCGCGAGGCGCAGACCTAAACCATTGAGACTGCGGGTTTGTCCGGCGAGTACGACGGTGTCCGGGAACTGAACGCCGGCAAGTTCCGCAGCGTGGGCCTGGTTGCCCACGACAAACGCAAGCGTGGCAGTCGCGATGAGTTGTGAAATTTTCTTCATGCCCCCATTCTGCCGCTTCGGTTGTCATTTGCAAATCCGAGGCGTAAATTCGGCTCCATGAAGACACTCACCACAATCTTCCAAACCCTGACCCTCTCTCTTTTCATCATCGGCGCGACTCAAAGCATGGCGGCGGGCCTTCCCGGCGATCGTGACGGCGACAGCTCGCGTGGACCGAGCCGTATTATCGACAATACGATCCGTTACGCTCAGAGCATCTACCCCATTGATCGCGGCGGCTTCATCTATCCGATGGCTCTCATCGGCGGTAATGTTCGCTTCGACGGCAACGGTCCCGTCTATGTCACTCTTCACATCGGCGGACAAACCTTTACCGCACTGACCGATTCGCGTGGCGACTACTCATTCTTCGCATACGCCAACGGTTCGGGACACTACGATGTTCAGGCGTGGGTGGCCGACGAAGGTCAACAGCACGCGCTGACCAAGACCGGCGAAGTTTCCGTTCAGAAGTAAGTTCTAAACCCCAGCGCGGCGGCTTCGGATTTCGCGAGGCTGCTGCGTTGATACTGCAGAAAAACCGAACCGCGTCCGAGTTCGAACTGCAATCCTACGAGTCCTCTCAAAGAGAACCGATCGGGCGATTCACTTTTGGAAATCGAATAGCTTGCGTCCGCGCTTGCCGTCTTCGACTCGTCGGTATCGGCAGGCGTCGCAGCGAAATTCACCGGCCCCCTCACGAGGATTGAGGCGTTCGCGTTGCCGAAGTGTGCATCCGCGCCCGCGACTCCGTACACGCTTAGCACGCTTGCCCATTTGATCGAGGTACCGATCTCAAGAGGAACGCTCATCACTTTCACGTCGCCCGACATATCCAGGTCAGCGCTCACCGTGGCGTCCACACTGCCTTCTCCGGGAATGGCAAGCGTCGTATCGAGCTCACCTAAGTGTTTGGAGAAATGAGATTGGAAACGGTTCCAGCGGAAGCCCGTTCCGATGCGGATGCCGCTCCATGAGAGGAGCGGGGAAGAACCCGAGGACGCGCGAACGACGTCGTACTGCCAGAGAACGCCCCATCCCCAGTTCTCGATCGACAGAGCGTTTTTGGAATAGTCCGAGGAGGCAAAGCTCACGAAGAACCGCGAGCGATCGTCGTCCACGAAATGGAAGCCCAAGGAGAGGGCTGCTTGCGCCGAGAATGCTCCGAGTCTGTCGGGGCTC
>JBDSDI010000160.1:0-3518 GCA_039920645.1 Bdellovibrionota bacterium
GGCTTGCACGGTTTCGTTCGTAAGCCCTTCCATCTCATTCGTCAGATCGTCGATCAGTACGCGAACAAGCCGGGGACGATCACCGTTTCGATTTTTATTTCCGTGCTGACTCATTCGTGTGCGGTGATGATTCTCTGGGTAATCGCCCGTAAAATGTTCGGTCCTATGCCGTGGGGCGAACTCGACTTCACACGCTTCGTCCTGGCCGCAAGTCTCGGGCTCGTCGTAATGGCATTGCCGATCTCTCCGAACGGACTCGGAGTTGGACAGGCGGCTTTTGCCAGTATCTTCTCCGCTCTCGGCGTCGGCAACGCAAGTTTTGGCGCCTCCATCGTGACCGCTTTTCAAGTGGTCACCGTGGTGGTGAATCTCACGGGCTTTGTGTTCTTTGCCACACACAAGCAGGAGGTCTCCGAGTTCGAGGCCGCCCATCGATGAGTCAGACGACAGAATTTCGCGCGGGCGCTCCCGTGGAAATGCACGCGATCGTTTTGAGCTCGACGCCCTATCAGGAGACCGACAAACTCGTCCGTCTTCTTACTCTCGAGACCGGACGTATCACAGCTTTCGCGGCGTCGGCCCAAAAGTCGATCAAGCGCTTTGGGGGTGCTCTCGAGCCCCTCACTTACGTCAAAGCCCATCTCAAAGCTCCTCGCGAATCTCAGGGTTCGGACGCCACGAGTCTCTGGCGCCTTCAAAGCGTAGATTTGCGCGGAAGCTTCGAGCATTGGCGTCAGAACTATCCGGCTATCGATAGTTCTATGTTCATCATGAAGATAATTCTGGATTTTGTTCCGGAGTCCCATCAAGATCCTCTGCTCTTCAAGACGCTCGGAAAATTTCTGCGCGACTCTTCGCAGTTTAACTTTTCTTCTTCGGCACCCTGGATGCGCGCCTACTTCTGGGCGTGGTTTACGCGACACCTAGGTTACGGAGATCTTTGCGAACCTTGGGAAGCCGAAGATTTGGGTCTCCCGGAGGACTTTTGGAAACTCTGGTGGGTCAGCATCGAACCTTCGGAGCCGCTTGTGACAGAGTTCCTTGATTTCCTTGCCCACCAAAAGCTGCCGCCGCGTTCGAGTTTTCACGAAACGCGTCTTTATGAACGCTGGCTTGCTTTGACGGCCCTTCACTGGGATTATTTCCAGAAATGGCTTTCAAGCAAACCCTAGCCCTGAGTTTTCTCTGTTTTTCGATGGTGATTTTCGCCAAGGACAAAGGCGAGAAGCTTTCAGAGATCAAGACTTTCAAGGTCTGCGGTCGTCCTTTTAAGCTCGAAGTCGCTAAGAACGACGCCGATCGCAGTCGCGGGCTCATGTATCGCAAGAATATTCCCGGCGACGAAGGAATGATCTTCGTTTTCGAAGCCGCGGAGTCTCAGGTCTTTTGGATGAAAAACGTTCCTATCGCGCTCGACATTATTTTCTTTGATGAGCAGGGAAAACTCATCAACTCGATGACGATGAAATCCGAGAGTCCTCTGGTGCAGGATATGTTTCTCCAGCGTTATGCGAGCGAGCGGCCTTCGAAATTCGTCGTCGAGCTCAAAGACGGTCTGTTAAAGAAAATGTTTAGCGATGCGCAGCTCAAAAGCTGTCGCTTGAGCCCACTTCCTAAAATTTGAGAACAAGTCCTCGTAGCTGCTTTACGTGATGCTCACGCTCGATCCAGACGTAGGTCGTTGCGGCGAGGCCGAGGGCCGCAATGGTCCATGGCAACCAGGTTTTCCAGGACGCACTGACGGTTTGAGGGGAGTTTAGAAGCAGAGTTTCCGCAGCGTGATGCACAGAAAGTTCTTTCGAAACGCGCTCGAAGGGTAGGCGCTCGCCTTCGATGATTCCGGTTAGCGTCATTTCCAGAGGTCCTCGCCACTGGTCGGAGTCGGCGCTGAGGACCATGGATCGTTCCGTGTAGAAATAACTTCCCTGAAATGCGCACGTGGCGTCGTCGAAACGGAGCTGCCCAACGTCTTCCGTGCGCTGAGACCACTGATAGGAAATGCGGTTCTTGAGGAGTTCCTGAATATTCGGTGGTGGCAGAGCCGTCGAGGATCCCGCGAGCTGTGCGAAGCTGAGACAAAGATTTACAGGCATCATGGTAATGCTCCTCGAGGCGCATCGAAAAAGACGCGGGTTTTGCGAAGAGATTTCGCACTTTTCGGCGCGGGTTTCAGCATGAGATCCGTCCAAAAGATGGGAGTCTGAGGAGCAATGTCGCGTTTGGCAACGATGGCGTAACGCAGTCGTGGCAGATGATCGGGTACGAGCGCCCGCAAACGCTGCGCCTTAGACAGTGTGCCGGCCCGGATCGGGACTTCGCTTAAGGCCTCCGTGGGAATGAGATGTCCTTTGGGAATCGCGACCAGACTCATCAGGAGGAGGTCGGGATTTTCTTCGGGCTTTGTATCTTGCGCATGGGAATTCGTACAGCGTCCGAGGAGCGCGAGTGCGATCAAGAGGGACAGGAGCGCAATTTTTGAGGCGTGAGGACGTAGGAACGTGACAGCAGGATACGCAAGAAACCTGTCCCGTCTCGTGCGCGGAACTTCGGACACCGCACCGAGCGGGGTCAGTTCCTTGAGCCAGGGAAATTCCACTTTTTCCATTGATCCTCCTCTCGGTAAAAAGACGTTTTTTGAAAATTCCTTGTTGTTCCGTCGCGGGCTACCTGGATAAGGCCCATCGCGGCGATAATCACCAGCATGAGAGCTGCAAGCGCTTCTAGAAGCTTCATTCGAGCCTTCTTCGCACGTCCGCGTTTTTGAAACGCCACCGCGCGCCGTTCGTATCGTCTGTTTCGACGTCGATACCGGCTTGATAGCTGCGTAAGGCAAGAACGGTTTCCGAATCCCATATAAAGTTTCCCGATACGCAGAGGCGTGCTGGATCCCTGCTCGCTCGGGCGAAGTCGATGCCTCGCTTTGCGTTCGCGATTTTTATGTGCAGTTGCAGCGCTCTCCATTCAAGCTCCTGCGCAAGTGCGATCGCATACCCCGTGCTTCGTAGAGTTTGAACGACAGCGGGCGCGAGCGGAGCTGACGAACAAATCTTTTCCAGTCCTTCGAGAACTTTGTTTTTCTTGACGATGGAAACCAGAGTCGCGACCGTACGCAGTGCTTCGACGCGAAGCTCGGCGTCCTCTCGGATCAAATAATCCTGTTCCTCGATCAGCGAAGCGCACCACTCGGCCGTGCCTGCTGAAAGCACGCAAAATCCGAGAACCCAAGGCATGAAGGTCATAAAGAACTCCAAAGTCCGTAGCTGATTTCTCCCAGAGGAATCTTCGTCTCGTTCCAGACGAGAAAACCTTTGGCTTCGTAACGTTCGGGAATTTTCACGCAGGCCACCTCGACTTCGATCAAAGATCGCGGCCACAAAGGAGAGGCCTCGCAGGTTTCGAGGCGTTGGCCGTAGAGATGCGCGCGCGTAAGGTCGTAAAGATCCACGCTCATCAGGAAAGGAAGCAGCGCTTGGAGGGCCACGAAGGCGAGCAGGAGCATCGATACCATCGTGACCTGA
>JBDSDI010000161.1:0-7362 GCA_039920645.1 Bdellovibrionota bacterium
ACGGCTTCCAGGCGTGTGCGGACGAGTACACTCCCCGTGCTTGTGAACTTGATCGCGTTTGAGACCAAGTTGGTTACGATCTGTCCAATTTTTCCATCGTCGCCTAGAACGCGATGACTGTAGTTTGAACTTTCGTAATTGAGGATGATCCCTTTCTTTTGAGCAGGATACTGCAAGGGCCTAATAAGTTCTTTGATATAGCTCTCGAGGTCGAATTCCGTTTGTTCGATGTCCACCTTGCCCGCTTCAATTTTTGAAAAATCCAAGATGTCGTTGATAATCGAAAGCAAAATAGTGCCCGAGCTTGAAATGGCGTCGACATATTCAGCCTGCTCTGCCGTGAGTTTACTTTCCTGGAGCAAGCTCGTCATTCCAATTACACCATTCAGCGGAGTTCGAATTTCGTGACTCATGGTTGAAAGAAAGTCGGACTTGGCATTGGTTGCCAACTCGGCCTTTCTATAGGCTTCGGCCAACTCCTGCTGTTGTCGCTTTTGTTGGGTCACGTCTCTCCCAAGGCTCATAAAACGTTCTGCTTTACCATCGACGCCGATAACCGGAACGACTGTCGTCGCTACCCAGTACTCCGATCCGTTTTTGGCTCGACCACAAATTTCGCCGTGCCATTTCTTCGGTCCCTCAGAACTTTCCCACATTTCCTTCGTAGGAAACTTTCCTGACAATCCCGAATCAATCATGCGATGCCGACTGCCAATTAATTCTTCTCGGCTATGCCCAGAGATTTCACAAAACATGTTGTTGGCGTAGGTGATTCGGCCCTTCCCGTCGGTGAAGGCAACAATGGCGGCCGTATCGAGCGAGGTTTTATAGAACGCATTAAGAATTTCTGCTTCGCGAAGGGAGGTGATGTCCTGAATGGATCGCAAATATCCTCCGGGAACACCTCCAACGTCAGACACGGTCGAAGCCGAGGCTTGAACGTGTGCAATCGTGCCATCGCTTCTCAGAAGACGGTAAACGGTTTCGAACTGATGTCCGCCGGTCAATGTGGCAGTCCACTCAACGGTGACTCTTTCCTGATCGTCCGGATGGATGTTTCCCATCCATCCGCTTTGGACGGATTCTTCGGAACCCATTCCCGACAATTCACACCAATTCCGGTTCACGTAAGTGCATTTTCCGTTGACGTCCGTGCGGTAGAGTCCCGCGGGAATAACATTCAGTGTATTCTCCAGCTCGATTTTGGTAGCCTGAAGTTGCGTCAAATCGGAAAACGTACAGAGCACGCCGTGCGGCTTTTCCTGACCTTTCCTAAAGAGCGGAACCGCATTGATCGTGAGGTGGGCGTTTGCCTCCTTTTTCTTTACGATAATGGGATACTGAAGCTGGGGTTTGCCCGTCTTTAATGCCACCGCAATGGGGTGCTCATCGGCAGCCAGGGGCTGGCCATCTGATCGTCTTGCGTTCCAGTGAGGGTCGAGTGCGAAGCGACCCGCCATCTCTTCTGCATTCAACCCGAGTATCTCCATGGCGGCTCGGTTAAGCTGCACAATGCGTGCACTCTCGTCTTGCAGCAGCACGCCTTCATTCATATTTTCAAAGAGATCTTCGAGCTGTTGAGACTTTTCTGAGGCGAGCCGTCTTGCCTGCTCTAGGCTATCGACCATGGATTGCGATTCAGCTTCAAGAGCTTTGATAGTGCCAATGTCTTCGATGGCCAAGAGAACACAATCATCATTTTCATCGTCACCGTCGACACGAATACCGGAAACCTGAGTCCAGACAATCGATCCGTCTTTAGCCACGTATCTTTTTTGGATCTTCGAATTCCTAAAGTGAGCGTCGCGAAAACAACGTGCAACGTCACTAAGCGGATTCAAATCTTGCGCGTGGGTTAAATCGTATTCGGTCATCCCGCAAAGCTCTTCTTTCGAATACCCCAGCAAGCGCAAGAAGGCCGAGTTGGCCTGGATAAATTTGGCTTCCGAATTAAGTTTTGCAATTCCGTGCGGAAGATTTTCAAAGACCGTACTAAATTCCAGTTCGTTATTTAAATCTAGATCTCGTTTGACATGAACTTCTCGTGCGAGTCGGTGACGAAGTTCAAGTTGGGTCACCACCTGGCGAGCAATCGCGCGCAACGAAACCTGCTGCTCGGCCGACATTGCAGAGGGTTCGTTGCTCATGACACACAACGTGCCAATGGCATAACCGTCAGAGTTGACGAGGGGAGCTCCGGCGTAGAAGCGAAGTTTCGATTCTCCCGTGACCAGGTCGTACTTAGAAAAACGTTCGTCCGCCTGAAGGTCTGCGATGACCATCGTGTCGTTTTGCAAAATGGTTTGTGCACAAATGCTAAAGCGACGATGTTGCTCTACGAGATTCAGACCGACCTTAGCTTTGGTCCAGGTTCGCTCGGATTCCACAAAGTTGATCGCCGCCATCGGCATCTTGCACGTCGCCGCTGCCAGCGCTACCAAATCGTTAAAATTTGGGTCTTCACTCGTATCTAAAATATCATAACGATAGAGTGCTTGAAGGCGACCGGCCTCGGTTTTGGTTGTTTTAGCTTTGGTCATCATCAAACTCTTCCGTTCTTCGCTGTATCGCGTTTGCACTTCTGAGACGCGAAAACGTCTCTAGCTAAGATTATAGGTTGTCGACCCCGAGATGTAAGTACTGCCAGTGGACACAAAAATGACGAGACCGTAGGCCTTCGTGCCAAAAACCCGTCACGGTCTTTTTGCGCAATCTTTATTTCGAAATTTTCAACTCGTTCTGCGTTAAAATTCTTCGGACGCCGGACCCTGAAAATGCAAATCCAGCACGGCCGCACATTTGGCCAGGCTCATCGGCTTTTGCATGTAGTTGATCGCCGTCGTATCGCCCATCGCTCGGCCGAAGTCATGTTCAGAAAGTCCCGACATAATTACGACGGGTATCTTAGGATCCAACTGAGTAAAGTGATTCCAGACTTCAAATCCCGAACTGACTCCCGGCATATTGATGTCGGTTAAGACAAGATCGAATGATTTGGCGTCCACTCTCATATCGTGGTGTGGGTCCGACAAAAACTGATCTGCGCTCGTAATCCACTTCACTTCAATATTTTTATCGAGCATTTTGAAAGAGCGTTTAATCACTTTTTTCAACGAGACGTCATCTTCTACGATTAAAATTCTGAGCGGCCGTGCTTCTTGTTGGCTATGTTGAACAGACGAGATTGTGAGCTGAACGGGGTTGCTAAGTGAGCGTTGTTGCTGGCGTTGTATTTCATATTGGGCATTATTCATAGGATCTCCTTGGTAAATTGTTATTGGCGCTGCGTTCATGATTACTTCTCGGAGCGCCATATTAAGCATGCGTCGGCCCAAGATTAAGATTTCTCAACCTGGAACGTATTAGACCTGGTGAGGCCTGTAGACGGCTACGGCAACTCTTAAGGCAGGTGCATGAGCACAGATCTCATCGACAAGAGCCTGATGTGCGATGGAGTCCAAGGGAAATTTCGTGGCCTGGTCTTCAAGCCGCACGCAAGCGGCGGCTAGACAAGAAGCGCCCACGTTCGCAGCACTGCTGCGGGTCGAGTGACAGAGAAGAGCCACGCTTTCGGTATTTTTATCTCTCATGCAGTCCTGCAGAGCGACGAGAGTGAGCTCAAAATTCCGCATGAAGTCTTGAAGCAATTCACGGACGAAGTCGGGATCACCAATCGATTCGAGAACGGCCAAGCGGTGCAGATCTAGAGTCGATGCAGGGGTCGTTGTGGTATTGCTTTTCAATCCATTGGGAACGAGTTCAGACACCATGCTTGGACCTTAGGGTGTAGCCTGTTCCTTTTACGGCCTTGATTTCGTGAGAAGCCCCAGCCATTTTTTTGCGCAGATGGCTAATGTGGGTGTCCACCGTGCGGGTGTTAACATTTAAGTTGAGTCCCCAAACAGCTTCGAGCAATTGACCCCGAGAAATTACATAGTCTTGACGGCGAATAAAATAGTGCAAGATACGAAACTCCAGCGACGAGAGATCAATCGAGTCGCTCGACCCATTCTCTTTTTGGATAAAGGCTCGTTGTGTTGATAAAACAACCTTAATATTGCCGGCAGTGGTTCCCCGGTCTTCGTTTTTCTGCGCCTGGCTATTGCGCAGGCGTGCATTCACACGAGCTTTCAGTTCGCCGGGGTCGAAGGGCTTGGTGATATAATCGTCGGCACCCAATTGGAAAGCCTGGATTTTATCGGATGCGCTCGATTTTCCAGTCAGGAAAAAAAGTGGCAGCTCGTCCGATGAGGTTTCGTTACGAAGCTTAGCGCAAAAGCTAAATCCGTCGCCATCGGGGAGCATGATATCCAGTAGACACAAATCAAATCGTTTGGCCTTCAATGCCTGATGCGCTTCCGCTAAGCTTCCAACAAATGTCAGGTTGCAAACCCCTTTGAGGGTTGCACCGATCGTCATCTGCATGTCCGCTTGATCCTCAATAACCAAAATTTCGCTGCTCATTTGAATATTTTCGGCAGGAGGCTATTTCCACTTCAGTTTGAGGCCTGTCAGATTTTTGTGGGTCTCGCCGCGGTACAGCGTACCGTCCATTCGTGTGCTCAATGAGACTTAAACTTGGCCTCGTCCTAAAGCTGTTGGCAGGCAACCGTAAAGTCAGACACTTCCAGTTTCAAATCCTCAACTAAGAGTTTCAATGTCTGGATAGGAGCTCCGACCTTCACTTTTTCTTCGATGTTTGCACAGCAGCGCGCCGCACGGCTCGCAGCAATATTTGCTAAAGAAGACTTCAACTTATGAGCTTCTCGCCCTAGTGCGGCGACATCTCCATTGTTCAAGCACAACTCGAAGGACAAAAAATAGGTCTCACGCTGCAACATAAAATCTTCGACGAGTGAGAGCGCAAACGACTTCGAACCGTCGTCCAGCTCATAGAGCTCAATGAGTCGTTTTTCATCGATAATCCCAAGCTCGAAAGCGCGTTTCAATTCTGGTTGCATCATAGTCATGATTCCTTAACGGTCCGCCGTGTTAAACGAAAGTCGGGCCAAGGTTAAGAATTCTCCATCTACCCGAGGCTAACTCTCTTGCGGGGCAAATACGGAGCCTGTAACAGAGCCTTCTTTTTTTCTGCTGATCGCCTTAAGATTATCCTCATGCCTAAATATGATGCCTTCCACGGAAATCTGGATGACTTCAAATATGGGGTCGTATTCGATCCAGAGGGTCGCCCCGTTCCAATTTCGAGATTCTGGGACAAGACGGCCGCCATTCTCATTTTCCTTCGACATTTCGGCTGCATTGCCTGCCGAGCTCACGCCCAGGAGGTTTGGAAGAATAGAGAGAACGTAGAAAAAAATGGTGGGCGCATTATCTTCATTGGCAACGGTGCTCCAAATTTTATCGAAGGCTTTAAAAAAGATTTCAATCTCGAAAATGCTCCCATTTTTACCGACCCTACGTTAAAGATTTTTAAAATGGGTGGGTTTTTACACGGACTTCCGCATCTGGTGAATGTCCAAAGCCTTTCCAAAATGGCAGCGCTGGTCAAAGAAGGTCATAGCAATGGCAATCCTTTCAAGCCGGGCACCGGGAACAATTTCCAGATGGGTGGAGTTATAATCATCCACCCCGGAGTCAAAGTGACCTATCACTACATTAGCGAGTCCGTAGGCGACACTCCCGATTCTGCAGCGTTGAAAACGAACGAGTCAGAATAACGGCTTAAAATAAAATCCCCGCAACACACGCCGACAGGAAACAAGCCAAGTTGCCCCCGAGAACCGCGAGTAGTCCTAGCCGCGCCAGAGTTCCTCGTTGCTCGGGAGCCATGCCCCCGATTCCACCGATCTGAATTCCGATTGATGAGAAATTTGCGAAACCGCAAAGCGCATAAGACGCAATGATAAGCGTGCGGTCGCTCAGATCCTTACTCATCTGAGCAAGGTGCACGTAGGAGACAAATTCATTGATCACGACTTTTTCGCCGAGCGTTCTTCCAATAGAAGCCGACTCACTCCAGGGAACTCCGATCAGCCAGGCTACGGGCCGACAGAGGTGACCGAGAAGAATCGAAAAACTAATCGGTTGGCTCACGTGAAACCACTCGCCGATCTTTGCCACGCCGGTGTCGAGAACCGCAATGAGGGAGATGAATGCGATCAGCATCGCCGCAACGTTCAAAGCGAGCTGCATCCCCTCGCTCGCTCCTCGGGCCACGGCTTCCATGGCATTGGCGTCGGGGCGATCAGCGCTGACCTCGAGTGTAGCGGCGGTAAGCGGCTCACCCGTTTCCGGAAAAATAATTTTGGAGATGACGAGTCCCCCCATCGCCCCGAGCACACTTGCCGTCAGCAGGTGACCGGCAATTTCAGGAATCCGTTCTTTGAGAAGTCCCACGTAAGCCGCTTCGACCCCGGAAGCGATCGTCGCCATTCCACCCACCATCACGCAGTAAATCTCGGAAGGAGTCATACGTGCGACAAAAGGACGAATAAGTAAGGGTGCCTCGGTCTGTCCCATAAAAATATTGGCCGTTCCCGAAAGCGTTTCCGCGCCACTCGTGCGCAGAGTTTTTTGCATGACGATGGCAAATCCCTTCACCACCTTTTGCAAAACTCCGAGATGATAAAGCAGTGCCATCACCGCCGAGAAAAACACGATCGATGGCAGAGCGCGAAATGCAAAAATAAATCCCCAAGGATCTCGAACTTCCGCGAGAGGTCCGAATACGAACTTCGATCCGGCGCTCGCAAAATCGATCATTGTGATCACAAAGAAATTCAAGCCATCAAAAACAAAACGAAAGACACCCGGAATGCCTGCGGACGGAATCCCGAGAATCGCTATTGCGAAAGCGAATTGCATCAGGATTCCGGACCCGACTTGCTTCCACCGGATCGCGCGCCTATTTCGTGAACAAAGAAACGCGATACAAATTATAAAGATAATTCCGGCAAAGCCTCGCAAAGGATGGTTCATGGGGACCCTCTATCGATTCCGCAATATCCCTGTCGAGCGCTGACTTTCCGCAACTCTATGACAACTCATTCGTTTCGCTTTCCCTGGATACTGATCCCAAAAAGCGCCGTTACGTGGGTCATGCCGTCTTCGGTTAACCCGATGCTTCTGCCAACAGAGGTAAAGAGAGAGGTTTGGTATCTTTTTGATCGATCGGGGAACATCACCTTAATCCATCCGATGCGCACATCCGTTCTTCTTGACGTACCTCCCGTGAGTTCGGAAGCCACCTCGATCATCGCACGAGAATGGGGACCCGTTGCGTGTCCTACGGCCGCTGAGGTGAAAACGGAATCTCGGTCTGAATCGGAAAAGTTTTTTCGATATCCCACGTTGGCCACGACCGTGTACTTACCGAGTTCCTTTGACACAATCAGAGGC
>JBDSDI010000162.1:0-7029 GCA_039920645.1 Bdellovibrionota bacterium
GGGCGGCGTTATAACCAACTTAACTACCGCTCCACGAGGTAGGGCCAGACACTTAAGTAGGCTTGAAACAAAGTCCGGTCAAGAGCCCATCTTTGAAAAAGCCGCTCTTCCCGACTAAGACCGGGTCTATGGGAAGTTCCGACTCCGGGTCTTTGAAAGGGTTGCATCCGCGCTTGCGCGAGCGCCTCGACGCCTCGAAGGGCGAAGCAAAGACCGACACCTCCCAGATGGGGCTCTTCGGGGGCGCTGCGCCTGGCGAAACTCCGGAAATTGCGGAAGAAACTCCGAAGCCCTCCTTCCGAGATCAAATCCTCCTCGACCCCTCACCTAAGGCCGAAAAGAAGACCGAAAAAAAGGCTGAAAAGAAAACGGAGAAGGCTATTACCGAAGGTCGCCAGATCTACTCGGTCACCGAGCTCTGTTCAGAAATCAAAGACACTCTTCGCCGCGGACTGGGCACCGTCACAGTCCAAGGCGAAATCGCCGACTTCAAGGGCGTGCATCGCAACGGCCACCTCTATTGCGCGCTCAAAGATGAAACCTCCCAGTTGCGCGTGGTGATGTGGAAGAACGCACTCGCTGCACTCCCGTTTGAAGTCAAAGGCGGCCTCGAAGTCATCGTGACCGGCAAACTCGACTTCTACGCGGGCTCGGGCTCGCTTCAGATCAACGTTGAGCGCATGGAGCCTGTGGGGATCGGCGCACTTCAGCTCAAGTTCGAACAGCTCAAAGAGAAACTTCAAAAAGAAGGTCTCTTCGATGTGGCCCGCAAGCGCAAGATTTCGAACCTGAACTGGCGAGTGGGCCTCGTGACCGGTAAATCGACCGCCGCGCTGAAGGACATGCTGCACGGATTCGAGGATCGCTTTCCACTCGCGGAAATCTTCTTTTTCCAGGCGACGGTTCAAGGCGAGAAAGCTCCGGCCGAAATCATCTCTGCTATCGACCTGGCCAACCGTTGGAGCGCCGAGTCCGCGAAACCGCTCGATGTCCTGATTGTGGGGCGCGGTGGCGGTTCTTACGAAGATCTCTTTTGTTTTAACGATGAGGGCGTCGCGCGCGCCATGGTCGCTTCGAAAATTCCCGTGGTTTCCGCCATCGGTCACGAGATCGATTTCACGATCGCAGATTTCGTATCCGACAAACGCGCCGCTACGCCCACCAAAGCCGCGGAGATCTGCACGCCCGATCAGCGTGATTGGCTCCGACGCCTGAACGAGATTGAAGAGCAGCTTCCGCTCACGATCGAGGACATGATTCGAGAGCGTCAAGAAAAGATCGATACACTCACCAATCGCCTCGTGCTTGCGGCCCCGCATAAGAAACTTCAGCACCAAAAGGAACTCCTCAAGCATCGTGAAGAGATCCTTGTCCGGAGCCTACGCAAAAAACTCGAAGCCCTGCACGCGACACTCGAGCGCAAAGGTGCCGTTCTTGACGCACTCTCCCCACTAAAAGTCCTCGACCGAGGCTACTCGGTAGCGCGCGATACCTCCGGAAAAGCCCTTCGCAGCGTGGCGCAGGTCAAAGTAGGCGAGACCGTCGAGCTTCAGCTCGCCGATGGACAGATTCAGGCCACCGTCGCAAAGGTCTCTAGATCCTAAATCGGAACCCAGTTACAATCAGACTCTAGATGAGTAACGGCGAATTCGAAGACCTTCAGGGTCTCGAGAACGACTACGACCAAATCCAGAAAGTCGCGATCGGCGGCATGGCCGAGGTTTATCGCGGACGCCAAAAGAACCTCGATCGCCCCGTCGCCATCAAGCGCATCCGCGAAGAATACCGCAACAGCAAAGATCTCAAAGAACGCTTCAAACGCGAGGCCCGCTCGTCGGCCAATCTTTTACATCACAATCTCGCGCACGTTTATGACTACCGTGTCGTGGGCGACGAATCCTACATCATCATGGAGTACATCGACGGCGTCGATCTCGCGCAGCTTCTTGAGCGCGCGGGCGCCTTGCCGATCGACGTCGCGACCATGATCGCCGTAAAGATTCTCATCGGGCTCACGCAAGTTCACTCGCACGGCATGATTCACCGGGACATCAAGCCCGACAACATTCGCATCACGATGCGCGGCGAAGTGAAGATCATGGACTTCGGCATCGCCCTCGATCCGGGCGAGATGAATCTCACGCAGCCTGGCATCCTCATTGGCTCGCCTCATTACCTCGCGCCCGAGCAGATCCTCGGCGACCGCATCGACACGCGTGCGGACCTGTTTGCGTTCGGCATCACCTTCTATGAAATGCTCACTGGCACGCGTCCCTTCTACGAGCGCGACGGCAAGAGCGTCTATATGGTCATCAAATCCGGTAAATACGACAAGCTCGAGACCAAGCGCACGGATATCCCCGCCTTCCTCAAGAACATCGTCGAGAAGTGTCTCGAGATGGATCCCGCAGATCGTCCCGCATCGTCGGATTCCGTGGCGCAGTCACTCCAAGAGTTCCTCATGTCGCACTACTCCTTGTCTTTCGAGTCGCGCCTGCGAAAATTCTTGATGGAGCAATCGCTCCTTAAGGGCAATCCCAGCATGATCGAAGTTCAGGAAAAGACCCTGCCGCCGATTAAAGCCGCCTGGTGGAAACCCAAGAATCTCCCGAGTCGCACGCTCGAGCGCATCGCTTTTGTCATTGTCTGTCTCGGTCTTCTCGCGTTCGCTCTTCGGGTCTCCGTTTTTCAGCGCGCGCGCGACTGGATCGCCTCGCCAGTCGAAAATCCCATAGAGACAACTCCGATCGTGGAGAAAAAAGAAAGCACGCCGAAGACGACTCCGCGCCCGCGTGTTCACCGCAGCGAAACGCCCTCCGAGAATCTTCCCGGAAGTCCCGTAAGCGAAAAGTAAGCGCTAGGCGTTTTCCGAAGCGCGCAGATGTTGAATACGCAACTGCACGCGCGCCTGATTGCGGAAGGTATTGATCTCAGGAATCAGCAGCGCATCCACGTTCTCGGTGCCGAGGGCTTTGAGGCGTTCGAGCTCATTCGCTTTCGAGAAACCAATCATCTCGGGCGCCATTGGCCGCTTCATCTTGATGTGCGTGCCTTTGAGAAGCTCGAAGTCGGCGAGAGAAATATTTTTCATCAGGAAAAGCGGTTCCGGATTGCCGGCGCCGAAGGGCTCCATGGTCTTGAGTTTCAGGACCTCCTCCACGCTGGGAGTCTGGTTCACCGAAAGTTCGCCGTCGAAATATTGGGTTTCGACGGGAGTGCCGTCCGGAGCATAGATCGCAGTGACGTGGGTCTGGAGAATCTCGCGAAAGCTGTCCCACTTTGAAGCGTCGAACTGCATCCCCGCAGCGGCATGATGACCGCCGAAACGGTCGAGGATCGCGGCGGCCCCCTCGAGAATTTTCACGCAGTTGTAGGCGGCGCGCGTCCGCATTGAGCCACGCAGTTTGCCATCGTGCGTTTCGGAAAGGACGATTGCGGGCAGGTTAAAGAGCTCCGCGATTTTCGCGGCCACGATGCCGAGCACGCCTTCGTGCCACTGGCCTCTCAGCGTCAGCACGCGCGTCTCAGGAGCCTCTTCCAGCATCCGGGTCGCTTGCGCGAAGGCTTCATCGAAAATCTGGGCCTGAGTTTTGGAGCGAAGCGCGTTCAGGTCGAGAATGCGCTCCACGATCTCCGAAGCGCGGGCCTCGTCGGACGTGGTGAGAAGTTCGGTTGAAAGATGTGCTTCGCCCATGCGGCTAGCGGCGTTGAGTTTCGGCACGACCGAGAAGGCCACGTCGCGGGCGGTGATGCTCATGAGAGCGGTCGGATCGAGAACCGCTTCGAGGAGAAGTTTGAGACCCGGCCGCTTCGTGCGCGAGAGATACGGGAGACCGGCGCGCACCAAGGTGCGGTTGTCGCCCGTGAGGCTTACCACATCGCCGATAGTTCCCAGGCAAAATACATCTAGCCACTGGCGCAAGTCAGGCTCGGGAACTTCAGCACCGAAGAGCTTCAGCTCGCGCATGCGGCTGCGAAGAGCCATGCACAGATAAAAGGCTGTGCCCGCGCCAGAGAGATATCCAAGACTGCTCTCGTCGCCATTTTGGTTGGGATTGATGAGCCAAGGGGTCGGGGGTAAATCGCCGACCTGCTGGTGGTGATCGGTGATCATGACGTCGAGGCCCAGTTCGCGCGCGCGCTCAACCGCTTCGAGCGCTGTGGTGCCGGTGTCGACAGTGATAACGAGTTTCACGTCGTTCTTGTGAAGTGCTTCGAGCGCAGCGGAGTGCACGCCGTAACCTTCAGCCAAACGATCAGGCTGGAAATGCTGCAGTCGCTTGAAGCCACAGGCTTCGAGAAAGCTCTTCAAAAGGGCAAGGCCGCTAATGCCGTCCATGTCGTAGTCGGAGTAGACGCAAATCACTTCATCAGCGGCGCGAGCCGCGAGCAGGCGCTCTACGCATGCGGACATGTTCTTGAGAGTGAAGGGAGATTTGAGACTCTCGAGGCGGGGGCTCAGGAAGCTCGTGATCGCATCTTCGTCCCGCGGACTGAAGCCGCGCGCCCAGAGCGTGCTGCCGAGTAAGGATCCATGAGAACGAACAAGGGCCTCAAGCTCGGCATCGGGCCGTTTCTTGAGGCTCCATTTCATAAGCAAACCTTGCGACTTTAAGCGCGTCCTGCTTTGAGGGCAGGTTTGCTCGCGCCTGTGCCGAACTTCTTATCCGCCCAGAGGAAGAGGGGAGTCGAAACAAAGACGGTGCTGTAGGTGCCGACTACGATTCCGACAAAGAGCACCGTTGCGAAGTCGCGAAGGGTCGGCCCACCTTTGAGGTAGATGATGATACAGCTGACGAGCGTCGTCGCCGACGTCATGATCGTGCGCGAGATCGTCGAGGTGATCGCATGATTCACGAGTTCTTCGCGAGATTTGCCGAGAAACTTGCCTTCAATTTCGCGGATACGGTCGAAGACGACCACCGTGTCGTTGATCGAATAACCCGCAAGGGTCAGGAGGGCCGCCACGAGGGTCGTGGAGAACTCCATGTGCGTCAATGCGATTACGCCAGAGACGACAATCAAATCGTGGAACACGCACGCAAGCGCGCCCGGCGTGAAGCGCGAGTCAAAGCGCCAGTACATGTAGAGCGATACGAGCAAACAGGTGTAGATCAGCGAAAGAATTGCGGAACGCTTGAGGTTTGCGCCGACTTTCGCGCCGACCATGTCCATGCGTTCTACGGTCCACGTATCGGGACCCATGGCGCCGTATTTTGCAGTGAGGGCTTCGTCGAGGGTCTTAGTGACGGACTCGCGCGATTCGCTTTGGGCGGTAACGAGGAACTCGTGGCGGCCCGAAGCGTCTGCGCTGAAGTTCACGATCGAAACGTTGCTTAGCTTAGGATCAAGGACGGAGCGGAGTTCCGCAGCATCGATGTTATTCTTGAACGCAACGTGAGCCTCGACGCCGCCGCGGAAATCAATTCCGTAGTTGAGGCCGGGAGCCACGAGAAGAACAAGCGACACGAGCACGCACAAAAGGGAGAAGCCCGCAAAGATTTTGAAGTACTTCGTGAACTGAAAGTCGAATTTTCCGGGAGTAAAGAATTCCATGTTCTATTTTTACCTTTCGGGTCACTTAGCCGCGTGGGCAAGTTCTTTTTTGGAGAGGCCGACGTTGATGGGCTTATCATTTCCGCGAATGAGGTATTTCACCAAGCTCTTCGTGATGAAAGTCGCTGTGACGATGTTGGCGAGGATACCGACGAGCAGCGTTAGCGCAAAACCACGCACGCTTCCCGTACCGAATTCGAGAAGAATAAAGGCGCCGATGGCCGTGGTGACGTTAGAATCGAGAATCGTAGCGAAAGCGTTATCAAATCCCATCTCAATCATCTGCTGCGGCGAGCGCCCGAGACGAAGTTCCTCGCGCATACGCTCGAAGATAATGACGAGCGCGTCGACCGCCATACCGATCGTCAAGACGATACCTGCGATGCCGGGTAGCGTGAGCGTCGCGTGCATCAGTCCCAGAAGCGCGAAGGTAAGGCAGACGTTGGCGATGGTAGCGAGGGTTCCCAGGAATCCCATATAACCGTAGTAGATGCACATGAACGAGAAGATGATAACGCTCGCCAGGATCAACGAAGAGCGTCCTGCGTCGATCGCGTCGCGCCCCATGCTGGGGCCGATCACGCGTTCCTCTAAAACTTCGATGTTTGCGGGCAGGGCACCTGCGCGCAATACGATCGAAAGATCCTGAGCTTCTTTTGTGATCTGTTGGAAGTTGCCGTTGCCGAGCGTGATCTGTCCGGAACCACCGGTGATCGCGCTTTGGATGTTGGGAGCGCTTTTAACGATGCCGTCGAGAACGATCGCCATGCGATAACCGCGGAACTGAGTCGTGAGATCGCCGAGAAGGGGTGCGCCTGCGGGGTTCATCGAGAAGGAAACGACGGGACGTTGAGCGCCCATTCCCGAGCGACCGGAGTCCATGCCCACGAAAGCGTTCTCGATGTACTGTCCCGAGAGGACATTCTTGGTCGAGAGGAGGTAGGGTTTGAGTTGGACCTTGTCGACGACGTTGGGGTTGTTGAGGCGCTCGAAAGCGATCTCGGTATCTTTGGGAAGTTTCGCGCCGATATCGGCGCTGAGTTTCTCGCGGTATTCCGAAAGACGTTTGAACTTTTCCCGGTTGTAGTCGCCTGCTTTTTCAGCATCTGCGATCCAGGTCGCGAGATCCGTTTCGATCTTTGCGTAAGCCGCTTGGTCGTTACTATCCGGAAGAATCTGGAAAGAAAGACTTGCCGTCTGGCCGAGAAGACTCTTGAGACGTTCGGGATCTTTCGCTCCGGGGAACTGGACGAGAATCTGGTCGTCACCCTTGCGGGTGATGACGGGTTCCGCAACGCCGAATTCGTCGATCCGGTTACGAAGAGTCTCGATACTTTGGGAGATTGCGCGATTGCGGACCTCATTCTCTTGGTCACGCTTGAGACGAAGAACGACAAGATTGTTTTGTTCGCCGACGAATTCAAGTGTCGTCATCTCTTTGGAAAGTTTGCTCGAGATCTTGTCGGAGTCCGA
>JBDSDI010000163.1:0-3542 GCA_039920645.1 Bdellovibrionota bacterium
CGCGAAGGTTCAATTTGCAACAGTTATGGAGCGCGTCCAAAATATTATTCAAAAAATCGAACCTCACGATTCAACGGATCGCTATACCGAACTCGGTGTCGACTGTATTCAGGGATCCGCCGAAATCGTTTCTCCATTTCTCGTAAAGGTCGGCGCCCGAGAAATTACGACGAAAAATATTGTCATTGCAACGGGGGCCCGACCTCTCGTACCCAAGATCCCGGGACTCGAACTTGTCCCTTATTATACCAGCGATACCATTTGGAATTTACGGGAGCAGCCTGAGAGGATGGTGGTTCTTGGTGGCGGACCGATAGGTTGTGAACTTGCGCAGGCATTTTCTCGACTGGGATCTCGCGTCACCCAAGTTGAAAGGGCGGATCGACTCATCAGTCGCGAAGATCCCGACGCCTCAAGCCTGTTGGAAGAAGTTTTAAAAAGGGAAGGCGTGCGGGTTTTGACTCGTCACAACGCGCTTGAATTTCAAAAACGAAGCGGGAAAAGTGTTCTGGTCTGCGAAGGTCCAGCGGGTCGTGAGGAAATAGAGTTTGATGCCGTTCTGTTGGCGCTCGGACGCAGGCCCAATACCCAAGGGTTCGGCCTTGAGCGTCTCAAACTTGATTTAAGCCCGAGCGGGATAATTGAGCATGATGCCTTCCTGAGGACAAAATATCCAAATATCTTTGTTTGCGGTGATGTTGCGGGACCCTATCAGTTTACGCACACAGCGGCTCATCAGGCCTGGTACGCTTCCGTCAACGCACTACTCGCGCCACTCGTAAAATTCAAAGCGGATTACCGCGTGATCCCTTGGTGTACCTTCACGGATCCTGAAGTCGCACGGGTTGGACTTAACGAAACCGAAGCTCTCGCGCAAAAGATCGATTTTGATGTGGTCAAATATAAGATCGACGACCTCGATCGTGCCATCATGGATTCGGAAGCCGAGGGTTTTGTAAAAGTGTTAACCAAGAAGGGATCCGATAAGATTCTTGGAGCAACGCTGGTCGCTTCCCACGCTGGCGAAATGATCACGGAATTCGTGAGTGCGATGAAGCAAAATGTTGGACTCAACAAAATACTGGGTACGGTGCATATCTATCCGACCCACTCTGAAGCCAACAAGTATGCTGCGGGTCTTTGGAAGCAAAAAACGAAGCCTGAGAAGCTTCTATCATGGGTTCAAAAGGTCCACGCGTGGAGAAGGTCCTAGCGAATGTCGGTATCTGTAGCTTCGAAAGCGTTTAAGATTTTGGTCCTCTGTGCCGCTCCACTGATTGCGCTATCAGTCCAGGCGAAAACTCGAGTTTGGATCGACACGGATCCCTCCATCGGCATTCTTTTTCACGACGTCGACGACGGCTATGCGCTCCTCTACGCGCTCAATAGCCGTGATCTAGAAATTGTCGGAATTTCCTCGGTCGTTGGAAATGCATCGGCGAGTTATGGTTTTAGACGAGCACGCGAAATCGTTTCTAAATTTGGGGTTCATTCGGGGCTCGAAGCTTCGGACGTCTATGTGGGAGCCAGCTCTCCGCTAGCTCGCGTTCAAGATCTTCCTCCCGCGGTCGGGGCTTTGGCCGAGGCGCTCGACAAGAGCGCGCTTACGATTGTAGCGCTGGGACCGCTTAGCAATGTCGCCCTTCTCATTGAGAATTATCCGCATCTGGTTCCTCGCATAAAAAAAATTGTATTTGTCGGTGGACGGCGTCCTGGTCAAAGGTTTTTCGCGGGTCGCAAAATTTCTCACGAGTTTCATGATTCCAATGTCGAACGAGATCCCCAGGCCGTTGAGCGTATCCTGCGCTCCGAGGTACCTCTTGTGCTCGCGCCTTTCGAACTTTCGGCTCAGACGTATTTTAATGCAAAGGACCTTATGAGAATCAAGCAAAACGGTAGAGGTGGGGCTTGGCTCGTTAATCGGTCGGGACTCTGGCTCAGGGCCTGGCAGCTCCTGATTGGAGTTCCGGGAGGAATTATCTTTGATATTTTTGCGGTCGGAGTGGTCACCCAGCCGGATGACTTCGAGTGTGCGCGCGGAAAAGCTCAACTCGTAGCGGCTTCCGTTCGAGATCACACCCCTCAGCTCGTCTTCAGCGCCCAGGAATCAGGTCAGGTCCGCTATTGTTTTCGACAACGTGAAACGTTCAAATCCTCGGTGCTCGACGGAATCTTTTAGGGGTGAGGTAGAAAGATGTTGAACGAATCGGACCGAGAAAGATTTTATAACGTCTTCCCTAGTGGATTCTTTATCGATTCTCAGAACTATTTAGGGCTGGAAGTCCACCTCAAGCGGCGCTCACTCCTCCTGGCTGATGATCGCATTACACATGTCGAGTCCGCCGGAGACGGTAACATGAATCTTACCCTAAGGGTTAGCCTTGAAACCGGGCGTACTTTTATCGTCAAACAATCTCGTCCTTGGTGCGAAAAGTATCCTCAAATCCGTGCGCCGGCGACGCGAACTCAGACTGAGGCCAAGTTTTATAGTTTGCTGGCGAGTGATGAGCTTCTGAGTTCGATGACTCCACAAATTTTAGACTTTGATGGGCTGTCGGGGATTCTTTCGGTTCAAGATCTGGTGAACGCGAAGGACTGCTCAGTAATCTACATTGAGAAATCCTTCAACAGTGCCGCTATCAGAAAATTGGCCGCGTATCTATCCCGTGTCCATGCCAAGTTCACCGTATCTCCGCGTCTCGAAAGATTGGCGAATCTTGAAATGCGAGCCTTGAATCATGAATACATTTTCCTTCAACCGTTCTCTCGAGCGGCCGCGGAGTCCTTAATTTCGCGGGATCCCGACCTTATCGATTTTGCGGAAAATTCTATTTGGGCAGACCGAGGTCTGTCCACCGCGGCTGCTCGCTTAGGAAGCGACTATTTAAGCAAGGGTGACGCGCTCGTTCACGGAGATTTCTTTCCTGGAGCGTGGATGGCCCGAGGGTCGGAATTGTTTGTGATTGATCCCGAATTTGCTTTTCATGGGCAGCTCGAATTTGATCTGGGCGTGGTCGAAGCTCACTTTTTTTTGGCCGGCTTGCCCCCAGCCAGTATGGAATTATTTTTTTCACTCTATGAGGGAGATTACGATCGCGATCAAGTGTCTCGGTACTGTGGAACTGAGGTCATTCGCCGATTGATTGGTCTCGCCGGTGTTCCAGTTTCGTTAACGATTTTCCAGAAGGAATCGCTTCTGAAAGGGGCGATTGAATCCCTCAAACAATGAAAAACTCCGTCAAACTTTCCGTTATTATTCCCGTTCGAAACTTTGAAGCGCAGCTGTCTCAACTTGTTGAAACTCTCGAGTTTGTCTTGATAGGCTATTCGATATTGTTTGAGATCATCGTGTGCGCGGCTCCGAATTCCGACCTCGGTGACTTGCGGAACGGCAGTGCCACGCAAATTCTGGAGTCCGCTCGTGAGGGACGAAGTTACCAACTCAATGACGGCGCTGAGAAGTCATCCGGAGAATGGCTTTTTTTTGTTCATGCCGATTCGGTTCTCGATAGTAACGCGATTGTGGCGCTGCTCAGCGCCAC
>JBDSDI010000164.1:0-6879 GCA_039920645.1 Bdellovibrionota bacterium
CGAACTTCTCGCTTCGCTCCCGATCGCCGGTCGCGACGGAACGCTGAAGAATCGCATGCATGGAACCCAGGCCTTCGGACGCTTACGCGGTAAGACCGGAAGTATCGATGGCGTGGCCGCGATTACCGGAGTCGTACAGAGCCGCGGCGGAGAGCTCTTGGCTTTCTCGGTGATGATGAACGACGATTCCAAAGATGGAACGAAAATTCGCACCTGGCAAGATCCTTTCGGTCAAGCTCTCGCGGAGTTCAACCGTAAGAGTGCGATGGCGGAAAAACCGGCGGGGCCCGGGGCCACGATCGGGGATCCCTGAGCGATGACGAAATTCTCCTCGCCGCTACTGCTTCTCGGCATGCTTACGGGCATGTCCGCGCAGGCGCGCGAGGCCGAAGTTTTTGAGCGTTTCCTTAAAGTGTCTCGCGAATTACGCGAGCATCGTTCCGAGATGCTGACGCGTTTCGCTCAAGAGGAACCTCTCGCGGAGGAAGACCGTAGCAAGGGTCTTCGTCTCTATCTGCGCTGGGCCCCAACAAATAACGAACAGCTTCGCAATCTCACGCTTTCTTTCGAAAGTGAAGGCAACATTTCGCGCGAATCGGTTCCCATTCGCGAGGAAGGCGACTGGGGACTCGTCTGGTATTCAGCGTTGCTGTCGAAGCCTGTCGGAGAGATCGGAGTTTTGCGTGTCAAGGCCGACGTCGAGTCTCGCCATTTCCGAACGCCTTTTCAATCGATTCGCGAGGTCGAAGTCTTCGAAGGAAGTCTTCCCATCGTTCTTTCGGCCGACGATACGTCTCCGTTGCGCATCGTTGTCCAACTCGATTCCGATTCTCCGTACTCCGAACGCCGGCAGACGACGCGGGCTTTAAAGCTAAGTCTAATTTCCCGTGAGACGCCGAAGCCGAAAGGAACCTTGCGATGAAATTGTTCGCAGTGCTCTTTGCGGTTTTAAGTCTTTCGTGTCGGGCGCAAAAACTCAGTCCCGAGGACGACATCGTGCGCCGCTGGATTTCCGAAGGCAAGGCGCCCGCAGCAGCGGCGTTTTTGGATGCGGCCATTCTCATTTCTGACAATCGTCTCCCCGAAGACAAGATTCGTCTCTTTCTTTTGAACGCGGTCGCTCAAGCTGAATCCGGATCCTTCAACACCGCCTACCGGCGCGTGAGGCAGGCGGAGGATCTTCTGGAGTGGACAGGTTTCAAGGACCGTCTGACTTACGACGAGAAAGCACGCAATCGCATTCGTTCGTCGATCGATCTCGTATTGCACGACGTTCGCGAAGCGGAAGGCAAGTTTCACGACGAGGCCCTCCGATGAGTTGGAAGAAAATGATCGGCGCGATTCTCGTGATGTTGCCTCTGGTCACCCGCGCAGCGGCTAAAGAAATATCGCTCGATGCGGCCCTCGACCGTTTCGAAAGTACGGAAGCGCAGTCAGTCGTCGAAGATCTCTGGGCTCACCAACGAAGACTCGTCAATGCTCGCTTCGCGTCGTCCAAAGAGCGGCCGCAGTTCGGAGAAGATTCTCTCATCAAGGTCGAGTGGTATCTGAGGCTCGGTCCCGCCCGCTCTCCCATCACGCTCGACGATCTCGGAAAGGTTCGCGATACCGCTCTCATGGACGAGGTTCTTTGGGCTCTTCTGAACGAAGCCGTCATGGGAGATGTCTTCGGATCCGAGAATGACTGGCCAAGCATTCGAGCGGCGCTCGCCGATTTTCTTTCGACTCATTCCCAGCGCAAAGCTCTCTTGGAAACGCCGCATGCGGCCTGGTGGGCTTGGATCCAGGACCTTCCTTACAAAGGAAAGATTCCGTGGGAACTCAGCTCGCTCCGGCAGCTCCTCGAAGCGCGCGACTTTCCCGATCCTCTCAAAAAAGCTCAGGCCTATTGCGCGGTTAGCAAGGGTTTGTCCGAAGAGAGTCGAAGCACGGGGATTAGCATCGCACGCGAGTTGCGGGCGCACTTGCCTGAAGAAACGCTCAAGCAACGACAGATTCTCCGCGAAGTCTTTGCGAGAAAGACTCCGTGTCGGCGTCTCTTCTCGGATCTTGCCGAAGTCTTCGACGAAAGACAGGATTTTCAACTTGCGGCCGAACAACGTTCCTACGCGCTTCTGCAAAAATTGGAATCTGGAGAAAAGCTCGCGGCGTCGGAACTTCGCGAGATCGCCCGTTACTCTTTCGAGGCGGCGGATTGGCGCAAGGCTTACGATTTCTACTCCAAGGCTCGCGAGGAAGGTTCGCAAGAACTCGACGTTCGAGTTCGTGAGATCGTGAGCGGTACTCGCGTAGGCGCGGATCGCTACAAGGACGTAGCGGAGACGAGCAAGAACTTTGAGGATGCGCTTCAAGAAGCGTTTCAGTCGATCTATCGCGACGAACTTCTCAGGTCCTATGCCGTTTATCTGGAATCGCACAAGAATGCCGTCGGAGCCCTCGAGGTTTGGAACTGGAACTATCAGTACGCGACTGCGAAGCCTCAACGCATCGAGGGTCTCGAGAAAATCCTGGCCCTCGAAGGCCAGGCTATCGATCAGGGCCCTACCGGTATTGATACCAAGACGAGCGCGCTCAGATGGCTCGATCTTCTCGACGCACTCCGAAAACTCGCCCCCTCGAGTCTCGTTTACGCTCAACAGAGTCGTTTGGCCGAAGCGCGTATTCGCAGGCTCGGTCTTCTCGGTGAAGCTGAGATTCGCGCTAGCCTCGACGAGAGCCTGAAAGGTGTACGGCCATGAGGAACGTGGGCACAAAGTTCCGAACGCTCGCGTTCCTGCCAGCGTTGATGGCCTTCGATACGACCCGGCACCTCATGGAATCATGGCCTCAGGTAGCCGATCGCAACGAGATTGCGGCGGAAGCTCCTTCGGCCACGGCACCCAAAAAAATACGCGCCCAAGTCGAAGAAGTTCGTTCGCTTCTGCAGGATCTTCTCGACTCTTTGAAGACGAGCGACGATCCCGCATGCCGCGATACGGCTGGCCTTGCGATGGCACTGCTCAGCGAGCGTTTCGATAAGCAAACGCCTTTCTTTCTGGCCTGCAGCGGTTCATGTCGCTCGACCGGAGCTCGCCTCGAAGAATTCGTCGATGCACTCCGCAGTCTCGAATCCGAATTGGGGCAGTGTCGCCGCACCCAGACCTTAAGCAAGTGGCTCTTCGAACGTGAAAGCGGTCTCAAGGGATCCTTCGGAGCGCAAGAGACGGTCTTTGTGAATCCGCACGGCTTCCCCGTAGGAACTTCGAGCGTCCGCGAGGTTTCTTCGAAATTCGATTTCGGACTAGCGGGCACTTACCGCAGCGACCGAAGTTGGCATTCCGTCGAAGGCACGACGAGTTTCGCGGTATTTCAAAAAAGTGTTTCCGAGCTCGACTACGGCGTGAAACAAGACAACGTCGTCCAACTCGGCTCGCAAGCTTTTCGTTTTAGCGTCGCGCTCGACAAGAAGGGCGAATGGGCGTGGGTCCGCCAAGCCCGCACGTCGCACGATATCCAAGACGTAGTGGCAGGATGGCGGCTCGTTCCGGGATCTTCTCGTGCGCTCGAAATTCTCGCTCACTTTCATACTGATGCGTGGCGCCCCGCAGATTGGTCGCGCCGCATTCTGGGTATCGAAACCAACTACGTGATCACGGAATCTCTGCACGACGACTTGAAGCTCAAGGGATCGCTTTCTCGCGAAGCTCTGAAGGGCCTCGAGGGCGCTCTTTGGGTCACCAGGGCCGGGGTGGTCTACGAGCGCAAAGGAAGTTCTTTCTCTTCGGCCCATTTGACGCTCGGGCTTCAGGATCGACGCATGAAAGACTTCGGCGCAGGTCTGTGGCCTGACTTCGAGATCGAACTCGAAGGAAAAGATTTCTTCGTCTCCGGCCTGCATCCGAATTTCGGCCTTTCCCTTTCCCCTGATTCCACTCCGTGGTCGCCCCATACGTTGATGGCAAAATCTCACTGGGGTTTGCGCTATTCCCGTGGAAATTTCGAAATGCCCGCGACTTTCGCCGTGGGGGAGGATTTTCATCGTTCCCCCCTCAGTGGACATCGCGACGATCGCAAACTCGAGCTGACGATGAGTCCCGCTTACAAATTCTCCGAATCTCTGGCCGTGAGTCTTCCGATCCGTGTCACGCGTTTCTGGATCTTGAAGAGCGACCTCGATCCCGCCAGCGTTACTCTCAATTATCCCTCGAACTCCTACCGCGATTTCGAGGCGACGATGAGGCTTCAGTATGACTTCTAAATTCCAGTTCTGGTCCCTGGGCGGCAGCGGCGAGGTCGGGATGAATTCCTTTTTCCTTCGCTTCGGAGAAACCGTCATTCCCGTCGACGCGGGTCTGCTCTTTGCGGATCAAAACGATTTCGGAATCGAGAGTTTGCATGCCGACTACTCCCGCTTCTTCCTTGATTACGATCCCTCCTGCTGGCTCATCACGCATGCCCACGAAGATCACATCGGCGCGGTTGCGGCACTGATCGAAGCGGCCGCATCGCGCTTGAATGGAGCCGTTCCCAAGATCTACGCGCCCTTGTTCGCGTGCGAGCTCATTAAGGAAAAAATCCTCGACGACCAACGTTATCCGCAGGCACGACGTTTCGTGGATCGCTTGGTTCCCATCAAATCCGGAGAACCGATCGAAGTTGCCGAAGGACTTACGGTTCGTTTCATCGAGACCCGGCACAGTACCCTTCAGTGTCATGCCCTGGCGTTCGAGTGGATCGACGACGCGGGCGATACGACGCGCGTCTTGCACACGAGCGATTTCAAACTCGACGAAAACAGCTATGAGGACGGCGTCATCGGTCTCGACGCTTACGACTGTTTTGACGGCGAAAATCCTGATTTCCTCTTCATCGACTCGACCAACGCGGAACGCGAAGGACATACCGTTCCAGAAAAAACTGTCCTTCCGAACCTTCGCAAACTCATCGCTTCCGAAGAAGGCCGTGTCTACGTTTCTCTTTTCTCGTCGAATATCTATCGGATGGCCGGTATTATGCGCATGGCGCGGGAGCTGGGACGTACGGCATGTCTGGCCGGTCGCAGCTTCAATACTGCCCACCGCATTGCGCGCGATCATGGCTTCTACGGACGAATCTGTCCCGATATCAAAGGCGCCGATCTGATCAACATGGACGATGCGCCACGTCTCGAAAAACGCCGACAGCTCGTGATCTGCAGTGGAAGCCAGGGCGAAAAAAGAAGCGTGCTCATGCGCATGTCGCAGGGACAGCATCCCAATTTCAAAGTTGAAACGGGCGACGCCGTCATTCTCTCGAGCAAGATGATTCCCGGAAATGAGAAGTCCATTTCTCGACTCATCAACGGTCTGCTCCGGCAAGGCGCCAAAGTCCATTGGGGAGATTCTGCCAAGGATCTTGCCGGTGGTCCGATCCACGGTAGCGGTCACGCGCGTCGCGACGAGATCCATGCGGTGGTCGAGCGTGTGAATCCACGTCACGTCATTCCCGTTCATGGAGAGCTCCGACAACTGATGGCGTGCGCGGACGTGGCGGCGAATGCGTGTACGGCAAGCATTCACGTTTGCGAAAATCTCACTCGTCTCGATTTCGAGAAACAAAAAGGCGGAGAGTGGGGCGAACCTTCACGGCAAAGCGTGCCCTACGAAGGGCGTATGCTTCGTTTCGAGACGTTCACTGCACATAGCCTCGATCCGTTTCTCCGTATACGAAAACGTCTGGCGCAGAGCGGGCTCGTCTCTGTCTGTATCGATTCGGCAGGACGCATTCAGCTCGCTTGCGAGGGCGTTTCTCCTTCGCTCGGGCCCGATAATGAGCGCTTCAACGAGAGCTTGCGTGAGCAAATCATCGATTGGATGCACCATCGCTTTCTTTCTTTGCACCGCGAAGGTGTCTTCAAGATGCAAAACCGAAGTCGTGCCGAGAATGAAGTCGCCGAAGAACTTTCTCGCGTGGTCCGTAAAATCGTCGGAGCGCGGCCCTTCGTCGTGGTGCATTGTGTGGGGGACGGATGAAGATCTTCCTCCAGCGCGTGTCGATGTACACCGCCGTTCGCTGCCAGGAGGATCTGGCCTCAGAGGTTTTCGAAGACTCTTTCGCGGGAGTGGGGTTCGTGGCCCTCTTGGGTTGGATGAAATCCGACGAAGCTCACGCGGATCTCGACGCCGCCGAAGCCTGGCTCATGGATAAGGCGCAAGGGCTGCGTGTTTTCCCCGATGCCGACGGAAAAATGAACCTTAATCTCGAAAAGTATCTCGAGGCGAACGAAGTCGAAGGGGGAATACTGTGGGTTCCCCAGTTCACCCTCGCGGGTCGCCTCGATTCTGGATACCGCCCGTCATTTACCGACGCCATGTCGCCGCCACTCGCAAAACGGCGCTTCGAAGCTTTTATCGCAAAACTCGGAGCGGAAAAGAAATCCTATAAACAGATCTTTGGGCGCTTCGGTGCCAACATGGAATTGAGTTTTACCAACTGGGGACCCGTGAGTCTCATGTTGGAGCGATAGCAATCATGTCGAAGTCTTCGCTCATCTATGCCATCGACTTCGGAACGTCGAATTCGCTCTTGGGTGCGGCCGATGTGAAGAAAATTCACCCGCTCGCGCCGCTGGATCCGAGCGCACCAGAACCCGAGGTTCTTCGAAGCCTTATGTACTTTGAACCGCGCTCGCCCGCTCTTTTTGGACTCGATGCCGTAAGACGCTATACCAATAATTCGATGAACGGCCGCTTCTTGCGTTCGTTCAAACGCTTTTTACCCATGAAAAGTTTCGAGAACACGCTCATCGATTCGAAACTTTGGAGTCTCGAAGAACTCATCGGACGTTTCCTACGCGAAATGCGTGAACGCGCCAATGCCCACTATGGAAACGACGTGAATGCCGTCGTCATGGGACGACCG
>JBDSDI010000165.1:0-8999 GCA_039920645.1 Bdellovibrionota bacterium
TCGAAGCGGATCGCTCCGGTAACCCTTCGGTCACCACCCGTTGGCTCGGCGGCACCCTCACGAACTTCCAAACGATGCAAACCTGCCTCGCGTCCCTCGAGAAGATCCAACAGAAAAAAGACACCGGCCTCGTCGACGACATGCCTAAAAAAGAGCGTGCGGCGATGGAAAAAGAATACGAGCGCCTCATGCGCAATCTCGGCGGTATCCGTAACATGAAAGATCGTCCCGGCGCTCTCTTCATCGTCGATCCGTCCAAGGAGCACATTGCCGTTGCTGAAGCCGCGTGCATTGGCATTCCAATCGTTGCGATCACCGATACCAACTGCGATCCCGATCCCATCAACTACATCATCCCTGGCAACGACGACGCCGTGAAGTCCATCAAGCTCTTCTGCACCTCCGTGGCAGATGCTTACCTCGAAGGCGCTAAGAACTTCGAAGAACGCGCACGCGCCAACAGTGACAAGCGTGGCGTTGAACGCGAAAGCGTCAGCCCCGGCGCGGAAGCTACCGACGCGACCGCAGACTTCACCCCTGGAACCACGAAGACGACCGACCGCGAAGGCCGTACTGTTGACGTTCAAGTCCGTCGTTCCATCAAACCCACCAGCAACTAAGACCGTCCGATTTTTTTAGGAGAGATAAGAATGGCTGATATCACAGCAGGATCCGTAAACGAACTCCGCAAGAAAACCGGCGCGGGCATGATGGATTGCAAAAAGGCTCTGACCGAGACTGAAGGCGACATCGAAAAAGCCGTCGACTTCCTTCGCAAGAAGGGCCTCGCGGCTGCCGCTAAAAAAGCGGGCCGTATCGCTGCCGAAGGTCTCGTCACCGCCCTCGTCGCCAACGGCGGCAAGACCGCAGTCGTCGCCGAAGTGAACTCCGAAACCGACTTCGTCGCTAAAACCGACGACTTCATGGGCTTCGTGAGCGACGTCGCTTTGCATGTCATCGCTGAAAACCCCGCTGACTTGGATACGCTCCACGGCCAGGGATTCACTAAGAATAAAGCGACTCCCGTCAAAGACGTCGTCACCGCTCTCATCGCAAAAATCGGCGAGAACATCCAAATCCGTCGCTTCTCACGCTTCGACGTCCAAGGCCACGGCGCTGTCGGCGCTTACATCCACGCGGGCGGCCAAATCGGCGTCATCGTGGAAATCGGCTGCGAAAAAGCGGAAAACGCTGCGAAGCCCGAGCTGGCCGCACTCGCGAAAGACATTTGTCTTCACGTCGCTGCGAACAAGCCCCTCTACCTCGCGTCGTCGGAAGTCTCCAAAGACGTCCTCGACCGCGAAGTCGAGATCGCTAAGGACCAAGCGCGCCTCGCCGGCAAAAAAGAAGAGTTCATCGGCAAGATCGCCGAAGGAAAAGTCGCAAAGTACTACGAAGAGTTCTGTCTCCTCGAGCAAGGCTTCGTGAAAGATCCTTCCGTCAAAATCAAGAAAGTCGTCGAAGACGCTTCCAAGACTTTTGGCGATAAGCTCAGCGTCCGTCGCTTCGCTCGTTTCGAGCTCGGCGAAGGCATCGAGAAGAAAACCCAAGACTTCGCCGCCGAAGTCGCAGCGACTATGGGAGGCGCGTAAGCGTCATGTCGGAATCGGAATCCTCTAAAGCTTCACAAGGCTCTAGGGGCTCCGGCCCCTACAAACGGATCCTCATTAAACTCTCGGGAGAGGCTCTGGCCGGCTCCCGTGAGTTTGGTCTCGACGCCGATACTCTCACGTTCATCGCCCACGAAATCGACGCCCTCAAAAAGCTCGGTATCGATGTCGCGATCGTCGTCGGAGGTGGAAACATCTTCCGTGGCATCCAAGGCTCCAAGAGTGGCATGGATCGTTCGACGGGCGATCACATGGGCATGCTCGCGACCACGATCAATGCACTGGCGCTTCAGGATTCCCTCGAGCGTCACGGTATCGACACGCGCGTTCAAAGTGCGCTGCGCATGGAACAGGTCGTAGAACCTTACATTCGTCGCCGCGCAATTCGTCACTTAGAGAAAAACCGCGTCGTGATCTTTGCGAGCGGCACCGGCAATCCCTACTTCTCGACCGATACCGCCGCCGCTCTTCGCGCCATGGAAATCGAAGCGGATGTGCTCATCAAGGCGACCAAAGTCGACGGCGTTTACGACAAAGACCCGATGAAGTTCAAAGACGCCAAGAA
This sequence comes from Bdellovibrionota bacterium, assembly GCA_039920645.1. Taxonomy (GTDB): domain Bacteria; phylum Bdellovibrionota; class UBA2428; order UBA2428; family UBA2428; genus CAMCVE01. The sequence goes on from JBDSDI010000165.1 coordinate 2,176, forward strand.
GTACGAACAACTCAGCTACATCGACGTCCTCAACAAAGGACTCGGCGTGATGGATTCCACCGCGACGAGCCTCTGCATGGACAACAAGCTTCCGATTATCGTCCTCAACCTTCACGACAAAGGCGCCCTCGTGCGTTTCGTGAAAGGCGAGAAAGTCGGAACCCGCGTCTCAGGAGAATAACCTTTTATGGACATCAACCAAGAAGCCAAACCCAAGATGGAAAAAGCGGTCGCCAGCCTCAAGGCTGAACTCGTGCGCGTGCGCACCGGTCGTGCAACCCCCGCCCTCGTCGACAACGTAAAGGTCGACTACTACGGCACTCTCACTCCGCTTAACCAGATGGCTCAGATCTCGATTCCCGATCCCAAAACGATTCAAATCGCGAGCTGGGATCAATCCGCGATCCCACTCATCGAAAAAGCGATCATCGCCGCGAATATCGGACTCAATCCCAACGTCGACGGCAAAGTGATCCGCCTCAACGTTCCCATGCTCACCGAAGACCGCCGCAAGGACATCGCCAAGACCGTAAAGCAGTACGGCGAAGATGCGAAGGTCGCGATCCGCAATATCCGCCGCGACGTCAACGACGGTGTGAAAGGTGACAAGTCCCTTTCCGAAGACGACGCCAAACGCCTCCAAGAACAAGTCCAAAAACTTACCGACGCCTCTGTGACCGAGGTCGATAAGCTGATCGAAGCCAAGATCAAAGACGTCATGACCGTCTAAGGGCTTCATCAAATGAGCACGAGTGAAACTGCTGCCGTTCTTTCGATCGATTCCAAAAAGCTTCCTCGCCATGTCGCCATCATCATGGACGGCAACGGACGCTGGGCGAAGCTGCGCGGTTGGCACCGTACCATGGGCCACGCTTACGGCACCCAACGTGTAAAGGAAATCATCCGCGAGGCCGATCGCATCGGCATCAAGATCCTCACGCTCTACGCGTTCTCTACCGAAAATTGGTCGCGTCCTTCGGGCGAGATCGAAGCGCTCATGCAACTCCTACGCGATTACTTGCTCAAGGAACGCCAGGAGCTTCTCGACAACAACATCAAACTTCAAGGCATCGGACAGATCGAACGCATCCCGACTGAAGTGCGCGCCATCCTCGAAGAAACCATCGAAGCGACGAGTAAGAACACGGGAATGCTCCTGAATTTCTGCCTGAGCTACGGCGGCCGTGCGGACATCGTGCAAGCCACTCAGCGTATCGCACGAGAAGTCGCGGCGGGTACGCTCGATATCGCCCAGATCGACGAAAAAAGCTTCTCTAAATATCTTTATACCTCCGGCATGCCGGATCCGGATCTCGTAATCCGCACGAGCGGCGAATTCAGAATTTCGAATTTCCTTCTCTGGCAAATGGCTTATTCGGAAATTTTCGTCACCGACACCTCTTGGCCCGACTTCGAACCGGCGCACTTAAAAGCCGCCTGTGAATCCTACGGACTTCGAAAACGCCGCTTCGGCCAAACCGACGAAGCCCAAAGGAACCCCTTATGATTGAAGCGATCAAACGCCGTACGAGTGCCATGAGCGACGAACTCAAGCGTCGGTGGACCGCCGCCGCCGTGGTGGTCGCGGTCGTTCTGATCACCGTGGTTCTGCTTGGTCCTGCCGCCGTCTTTATTCTCGGTCTTCTCTTAGGGCTTGGTGGCTGGCGCGAATATGCCCGCCTTACGGGTCTCAACAAAAAACCTTCGATCGAACTTCTCGGCTATGGATGGGTTCTCATCTCATTTACCTTCTCTTATTTTGTGGGGCCTCGCTCGTTGATCTGGTTCTGGATGGCTCCGCTTTCCGCGTTTCTCGTGATCGCGATCGAGCACTTCATGGTCGTTTATAACGTGGAAGGTATCGTCGAAGAAACTCCCGAGAACGCCTGGAAAATCATCCAGGACTTTACGGTCGGCTCGATCTACATCTTCATGATTTTCGGATTCGTCGGTCCCATCGCCATGCGTGACCAAGGCCAAGAACTTCTCTTGATGGGCATCGCGAGCGTTGCACTCGCGGACACGGCGGCTTACTTCGGCGGTCGGCGCTGGGGCAAACGCAAACTTTGGCCCGCCTTCTCACCAGGGAAAACCATCGAAGGTGCGTACTGCTCCTTCGGCGGCTCGCTCTTCGGCGCCCTGCTCATTTGGGTGATCTATTTCCTGGCCGATCGTTCGATGGCGCTTCGCCCTGAAGCCGCACTCGCGATCGGGGTGGTTGCGGCTCCTCTGGGTATTCTTGGAGATCTCTACGAAAGTCTCTTAAAGCGTGTCTCGGGCCAAAAGGATTCGGGACACCTCATCCCGGGGCACGGAGGGATTCTTGACCGGGCCGATGCTTTTGTATTCGTATTCCCGCTGATCTATTTCCTCTTCTAACGCGCGTCCCAGAATGGGCGCTTAACAAGATGCTCGGCGCGTCAGCCCCCCTTTTTTGGTGAAGTCGGGTTTCCGGGCCCCCCTCGGCTGATATACTCGACGTCTTATGACCTACCTTTTTGGATTCGTCGTTCTTCTTGGCGTCCTCATTTTCATTCACGAGCTAGGCCACTTTCTCTTGGCCAAAGCTTGCGGCGTCCGCGTCGAGACCTTCTCGATCGGCATGGGTCACAAGATCCTTAAATTCACACGCGGCGAGACCGAATACGCATTGAGCTTAATCCCACTCGGCGGCTACGTGAAACTCACGGGCCAGGACCCTCGCGAAGAAGTGCCGAAGGAACTCGAGAACCGCTCCTTCCGTCACAAGGCGATCTGGCAACGCACGCTCGTCGTCCTCGCAGGTCCCATCTTCAACGCCGCCCTGACGATGTTCATCTTCTTCTTCCTCTACCTGATGGGCGCACCGAGCGCCGCTCCCGTCGTCGAACGCGTTCTGTCCGGCAGCATCGCCGCACAGGCGGGTCTTCAAAGTGGGGACTGGGTTCACTCCATCACCACTCCGGCCGGCAAGGTCTACTCAACTCGCGAACTTTCCGATCTCGAAGACACACTGAACGAACACGTTGGCGAAGAACTGACGCTCGCCGTTCAACACGATCCCGCATGGGCCTCGAGTTCGACCAACTCCGAAATCAAGATCGTTCCCGCAAAAGGATTCACACGTGACAGCACGCTGGGTGTGCTTCTCGAACGGGGCCTGATTCCTGGAACCGAAAAACAATCGCGCGCGCCGCTCTTGCACGTCCGTCCTGGCACCTGGGCCGCAACTCGCCAAATTCCCGAAGCGTTCTGGATCGAGTCTGTCGAAGTTCAAGTCGGCTCTTTCTCTGAAAGCTACCCCATTCGAACTTACGGCGAGTTTGAACGCCTCTGGACACGGTTGGGCGAAAAGACTGCGACCGCCAACGAAGGACAGATTATCGTCCGCGGTCAGCAGATGCAGCTCTCGCAAGTCGAGAACGCATCCGAACCCGCCGAGTTGCCTACAACGAGCTACACCCTCGCATGGACGCGACTGCAGGACCGCATGCCCGCGACTCCCGATGCCGCGGGCTTGAGCTCTTCCGAACTCGTCGTCCTCGAGGTCAAAGAAAAGACTCCGGCTGCGACGCTCGGTCTCAAGCAAGGCGACGAAATTCTCACGTTGAACGGCGAAAATGTTCAAAGCTTCCTCTGGTTCCGCGAACATCTTCAGGATCTCGCGCACACCAACAAAGAAATCCAGATCTCGTGGCGCCGCGGCTCTGAAATCCTTAAGGCGAGCGTCATCCCCGAAAAAGTTTCCACCACCGACCCGGTGACCGAAGCGAAGAAAGAACAGTTCCAGATCGGCGCCGCGTTCCTCGCCCTACCCGGAGCTCCGATGACCTACACGCTGAAATCGAGCGGCTTCGTCGACGCGATCGAACTCGGCTGGAAAAAAAGCGTGAATCTGAGCATCTCGATGGTCGCATCATTCTATTATCTGGCGACGGGAGAAATTTCTCCCAAGACTCTCGGCGGCCCTTTGCTCATCGGCAAGATCGCCGGCGAATCCGTCAAGCAGGGGTGGGAAGCCTTTCTGAAAATGATGGCCTTCATCTCACTCAATCTTTTTATCCTGAATCTTCTACCGGTACCCGTGCTCGACGGAGGCCACCTCGTGCTCTTCGCGATCGAAGCCGTGCGCCGCAAACCCGTCAGCCTGAAGATCGTCGAAGTCTGGACCACCACCGGCTTCTTCCTCTTGATGGGACTCGTGGCGGTCGTCTTTTTCAACGACCTTAGCCGCCTCGGACTCTTCAAGATCTTCGGATCATGAGCGGAACTCTCCTCGCTCTCGACTGGGGGCTGAAAAAAATCGGCGTGGCGACCGGCGACTCGCGAGGCGTGGTCGTCACCCCGCGCGCACTCTGGGTGCGCGCGCCGGCCGGACAAACCTGGAGCCTGAGCCAAGCCGACAAGGCCGACCTCACGAAGCTCATCGAGACGTGGGAGCCTGAACTTCTCATCCTCGGTGACCCTCGCGGAAGCCGCGGCGAAATTACGCAAGCCTCTCAGCTCGCCATGCGCCATGCCGAGCGTCTCAAGCAGTTCACGGGACTCGACGTGCATCTCGTTTCCGAAACCCTAACGTCCTGGGAGAGCCGCCATGAAGAGAACGAAGATTCCGCGGCGGCCGCTCTTCTGATCGAAAGTTTCCTGAGGGAGAGAAAAGTCATCGTATGAAAAAACTTTTGGTTCTCATCTTCTTGCTTATGGGACTCGTAGCCGCGGGGGGCGCTTATCTCAGCTGGGATTTCGCCGTGAAACCTGCTTCGGACACGAAACGCGAAATCACCATCGACGTGCCACCCGGATCAACTTTTCATTCGCTCAGACTCACGCTCGTTCAAGAAGGCCTGCGTATCCCCGCACTACAGACCAAACTGTGGAACACGCTCACACAAGCCTCTAAGCGTCTTCACGTTGGCGAGTACAGCGTCGATACCTCCGATTCTGCTTATGCGATTCTGACGAAGATCCTGCTCGGCCCCGCGAAGTCCCACAAGCTCGTCGTCGTGGAAGGCACGAACATCTGGGACATCCAAGCCGTCTTCGCGAACTCGCTCTTCCATCTCAATCCGAGCCAGTATCAGGAATGGCTCCATGATCCTAAGCGCCTGGCGCGCATGGGCGTGCCCAAGATGACCGACTCGCGCGTACGCCCTACCCTCGAAGGTTTTCTCTTTCCCGAGACCTACACCTACTTCAAGTACAACTCGGCTGAGTCCGTATTGGACGCGATGCTGAGCCTCTTTGAGAAACGCGTCAAACCCATTCTCATGGAACACCCCTGGGGCGCCACGCCCGAAGGACGCTATAAACTTCTCACTCTCGCTAGCATCGTCGAAAAAGAGAGCGGAGACGTTGGAGAACAGGCCATCATTGCGTCGGTTTACTGGAACCGTATCCGTAAAGGCATGAAGCTTCAGGCCGATCCTACGACCATTTACGGCCTCATGCCGCTCTTCGACGGCAACCTCCACAAGAGTGATCTCTTAGGCTTCACGCCTTACAACACCTACCGCATTACGGGACTGCCCCCGACTCCGATCGCCAATCCCGGCGAGACCGCCATACGCGCGGTTGTGAACCCGGCGACGACCGAGTACATCTTCTTCGTCGCTAAGAACGACGGCAGCGGCAAACACATTTTCAGCGCGGACTACAAGACGCACGCGCGCTACGTGGAAGAGTTCCAACGCAAAAGACGAACTGCCTCGCGAGGCAGCCCGTCTTCAAATTCGAAGAGTCACTGATTTTCTTTTAAGCGTGGCTGGAGCCGGCGAAAATCGCTGAGAGGACGAGCGCACCACAAACGAGCAGCACGATCATGAGACTTTGACGTTTGGAGAAGCGGGAGTCTCCCTGTTTGCTCTCCAGGCCGAGCCATCTCGGAAGCGAAGAGCTGAGCGATTTGCGGACGCTCACGGAAAGCTCGCGCGCGATGCGCGGGAGCGGAGGAAGATTAGGATTGCGCGAGGGAGTCGGAGCTTCGAAGGGCTCGCTTGCGCTGGCCGAAGAGGGTTCGCGCATGTCGCTCGCCATTGCCTGCCCGGGACGGAAGGCATCGAGTTCAACGCAGGTGGGTTCATGCCAGTGTTTCGCAGCACCTTCGTTCGCTTTGCGCACGAGTTCTACCTTGAACACGGAATTGCCGATGCGCAGATGATCGCCCAGTGAAAGACGCGTTGCATGCTGCACGCGGCGACCGTTGACGTAAGTGCCGTTCGTAGAACCAAGGTCCACAAGATAGAAGAATCCGTTGCGGAAATCGACGAGCGCGTGATCACGCGAGGCCTTGCCATCGTCGATCGGAATCGCGGCGTCGAGGCGACGACCAATAACCTGGCGCGTTTCCGAGAGCGGATAGACCGAGCCGACATTGAGTCCTGAGTCGGCAACGAGAGCCAGCTTCATATTTTGGACGCGTACCACTCGGTTCATAATGAGTATCCTCTGCCCTCGAGGATGCAAAGGGCGGTCCAAAGGACGAAAATCCCTCAAAGGCCTGATTTCTGGCGTCTGGGACTGTCGACAAATTTGACAGGTGTCAGCATAATAAATTCCATGACTTCCAAAATCCCCTCCGGACACTTGGGTCGCCTCTTCGCAGCCTCGCTCTTGGCCGTCACTCTCTTCGGCGGCGCCGAAGGCAGCGCACGCGCCGACGGCACGCCTCGCTACATGACGAGCGAAGAAGACGTTCAAGACCTCGACGTCGTCAAACTGAAGGACCGCGTCTCACTCGGATTCCAAATCTATTCCGTCGTTCCTACCTCACGCCCCTTCCAAGCCGTGCAAGGCTCGCAGATCGAACCCTTCCGCTACCAAATCTCGGGCGGCTTCGGCGCCGAATT
>JBDSDI010000166.1:0-4598 GCA_039920645.1 Bdellovibrionota bacterium
AGCTCCACGAGACGGATGTCGTAGGTGCTATCTTTTTCGAAGGGACGGAAGCGTTCGAGGGCTTCGGATTCGAGTCCCGGAATCGAATCGGCGCTAAAGGCTGAGAAGTCGCTCATCGGACCTGGAACGACTTTCAGGGACACGTCGCCTGCGCGCGCCTGCGAAGCGACCGTCGCGCAGGAGTATCCCGTTTCAAGAAGTTGTCTCTGGAGCGAGGATTCCATCGCGTTCAAAAGAGAGGGCCTCAACGGTTTCCCGCGGAAGCGTCCTGCGATCTGCTCAAGCTTCGCATCCGGGGGCGTGACTTCGATCGTGGCGACCTTGACGGCTTCGCCCGGGTGGACCACAAGGATGCCGTTCTCGATCTTGAACTCGGCTAAAACATAGCCGCGGTTGTCGAGAAAAGAGCGCATATGAAAAGCCGCTTGATACGGCGGGACGTCCCGGTAAGCGGCGCTTTTCGAATCTCCGCAGATCCATCTCAGCTCCGAATCGTTAAGCTTCGGAGTGATCTCGCCTTCGATGCGCACTTGCGAACAGGGAGTGGAGGAGTTGGGACGCCGCGATCCGTTGGCCACGGCGAGCGCCGGCCCGAGTGAGATGCAGGCGAAAATAAAGACGGCGAATGATCTCGTCATGAGTTGTTTACGGGAGCAAAGACTAGGCCTAGTATCGGAAATCGTGCAATCACGATCTGCTGTATTCTCATGGATTGGTATCGGGGCTCTGCTGGGTGCGCTCGTCGCATCGTGGCTCGCGCCTAAAGGCATCGCGTGGTATTTCGACCCACCGGTTAACATCGGCGTGAATTGCAAAGCGGCGACCGAATGGTCGATGTCGCGACTGTTGATCGCGCAGTTCTGGGGACTCGTTATCGGCACCGTCGCTTCGCTTGCGATTGCGACACTTTTGCGAAAAAGACGGGCTCGAGCCCATCGCGATATTTAAGCCCTACGGCAACGCCGTTTTTTGTCATCTCATGCCTAAGGTTTAGACGGTCCCGGCCCCCCATAAGGGCTTAGGGGCCGAGACGACACTGGCACGATTGGTGAATTCCTCTGATCGGTATGAAGCACGCGTTCCTCATCTCTCTAGCCTTTGCCGGATGCGGCATCGACGCTCCCGTAACGGGTGTGTGGAGCCGGGTCGATGGCATGAGCCCTGAGCAATGGGAGGCGGGCGTGAGCACGAGTCTTTCCTCCTTCGCAGAGCCAAGTCTCTCTAAAGACCAAGAAAATTATTCGCAGAAATTTTCCATCCAAGGCGTCTTCGGGCGGAAGTTTCTCTATCTCATGGAGTCCGACGACGAAGTCACCAAGGCGACCCAAGGAACTCCGGACGGACTCTTAAAGGTTTGTCCTCGCTACTCGATCTTGGGCGATTCTTCCAAAGCGCTCGTATGGACCTCGATCTTCGATGCGATCTCCTACAGCGAAACCGGATACGCGCCTTCGCTCACCTATACTGAAAAATTCACGGACTCGAGCGGAGACAAAGTCGTCTCGACGGGTCTTTTTCAGCTCTCGAGCGAAAGCGCAAAAAATCATGGTGGAGCTTGCAAGGGCGCTACGACGGCCAAACTCAAGGACGCCGACTTCAACGTTCTTTGTTCGTATCAAGTGATGACGGACCAGATTCTCGGAACTGATGTTCTCTTCTACGGGAACAAGGAATTCTATTACTGGTCGACACTCTCCCAGGGTCGCAACGCCAAAGGCTTCGAGAGAATGATGGGACGTCTCGGTCAGTTGATGATCGACTCGGACCGCTGGCCCCAGTCCTGCGGTCTGCCCGCAAAGTTCTAACTCAGAATAATCCAAAAACCTGCGGCGAAACTTGCGAGCGCGGTCCACAGATAGATCGATGGCCATTTCTTTGCGATAAGACATTCCAGTAACGTCGCGAAGAGCGGCGCCGTGATCGCGATGCCGGAGATCGTAGCGAGATTGCCCTTCTGAAGAGCCGCAAGATAGAAACTCAGCGAGAGCAGCGTGCCGCAGACACAGGCCGCTACGACCAGCGCGCGATGGCGCGGAGTTTCCGAGAGGAATTTTTCTACGAGTCCGATCGGACGGATGAATCGTGCGATGAAGGCGAAGCCCAGGATCGCACCGAAGAAACGAAAGAGATTGGCTTCGATGCTCGTGAGACCCGGGCTCATGTCGAAGGCATGTCGCGTGAGCAGTACGCCCGTGGCATCGAAGAGCAAGCCTAGCAACGCCCCAATAAGTCCCCGCCATTCCCAGTGACCGTGCATGCGGCGTGTCTCCAGGCTGAAGATGAGTAAGCATGCGACGAAGAAGATAATCCCTAGGAACCGATGCGCATCGACCGCTTGGTTGAAGAGGAGATAGGCCATCGAGCCAATGATGAGCGGCTGGAAACCGAAGATCATGAGCGTGCGTCCGGCTCCCAAAATCCGATAGGCGTTAAAGAGGAAAACGTCTCCGATCACGAGCCCGAGCAGTCCGCTCAACACAAAGAGCGCGAGGGCGAGTGGAGGCAAGGGGTGGAAGCCGACGAAAATGGGCACGATCAGAAGGAGGCACGCGAACGCAAGGGAGCTTTTTACGGCATTGATCCACAACGACGAATGTTTGCGGCTGAACTGCGCGAAGACGATGCTCGACGAGCTGAAGAAAAGATTCGCAGCTAAAGCATAAAGAATCGTGGAGTCCAGGTTGGGCTCTGATTCTTAGGCAGGCTTAGCGGCGCGGTCGTACTTGATGACGTCGACAGGACAGCCTTCGGCAGCTGCGACGATCGATCCGGTGTTCACCAAAGGAGCCGCATCGCGAACAATACAGGTATCGGCAAGGACTTGGAAAACGTCAGGCGCTTCGTTCTCGCACGCGTCGCAAACGATGCAGCCAGGTTCGATCCAGACTTTAGTAATGATGAAATCAAAAATTTGAGCGATGGCTGATCCGCCGGAAGAAGGACCCTTCGTCTTGGGAGCGTCGGAGACGACCTCGACCACTTTTCTCCAGGGGAAAATGCGGGTTGCGACGGCCCACGTATCGGCTTCTTTCGGAGCGAGCATATCGGCTTCTGCTTTGACGGCGTCGAAGGGAGCTTTTTGCAAGGCCTCGATGAAGAGCTTCTTCGCGATGCGTTTGCGCACGGTGCGCCCGTCCGTGCTCTCGACTTCCAGAATGAGCTGACTGCGTTTGAGTTCGCGATCATTCGCGGAGTGGGTAAGAATTTTGAGTTCGTTGGGAACGAGTTTCAAAGGAAGAACGAAGCTGCGCTTCTTGGCTTGCTTATCTTCGAAGGTGAAGGACGTCGAGAGCGAGAGGCCTCCGCGAAAAATTTCGGAGTACTCGAGACGGACGCGCGAGACTTTGTAGTTGTGCACGTCGCCGTCCCAGGTCACGAGAAGACCGAGGGGTGCGCCTTGCTCCTGGGCGAGGCCGGTCGTGACGGGCGTCACGCGAATGTTGCCGTACCAAAAGTTAAAAACACGAATCGCGATGATGAGGGTGAGGGGTCCCCCGAGAATAATCGCGGAGATAATAACGGCAAGAGGGAGCGCTTCGAGTGTCAGCATACGTTACAGCCGATTATCACACGATTCTTTGGATTTCTTCAATGGGATTTCTGGACTTAAGTCTTTGCTTTTTTGGGAGCTTTCTTGACGTTGGATTTAGTGCCAAAACTTTCATCGTAGATGCGGATCAAGTCGTCCAGATTAAGGTGCGTGTAGCGCTCGGTCGTAGTGAGGCGACGGTGTCCCAAAAGGCGCTGAATTTCCGGAAGTTTTGTTCCTCGTTGGAGCAGATGGCTTGCGATCGAGTGCCTGAGGGCATGCGGATGGAGCTTCAGGTCGTTCTCAGGCACGAGCAGGGCCCATTTCTCGACCCATCTGCGAAGCGTGCGAACTCCCTCGGGGAAAGGGCCGGGCGCGCCTGCAGACTTTTTTTGAAGCTCGCCAAAAAGTTTCAAGGCTTCGGCGCTTAACGGCACGACGCGTCGTTTTTTTCCTTTACCGAGCACTTCGAGGCTCTTTTCGGAACTGCGGAGCTGCTTCCAGGAAATATCCTTGGCTTCGGAGATCCGAAGTCCCGAGCCGTAAAGAACTTCGAAAAGCAGACGTTCACGAGATTCCGAGGCACGGAGTTCGTCACGTATTTTGAGCATCACGTCTTCGTCGGAAACTTTCATCAGCGTTTTCGGCACGCGAGGTCTTTCGAGATGGCGCGTGAGGTCCTCGACGAGGTATCCGCGGCGGTGGAGGAATTCCATGAAACCGCGCAGGGCGCTCACCTTTTGGGCCTGACTCGAAGCCCCGAGCGCGGTCGAGGCTTCGCGGATGTGGTCGCGCAAGATACTCGCGTCAAGAAATTCGCTCGCTTTTTGCGCGCGCGGTTTGTCCACAAGCGCGAACTCGACGAGCAGTCGCGCGTGGTGAAGATAGGAGCGCTGAGTATGAGCACTGCGATGTTTTTGCAGCGACAGTTCGGCGCCGTAACGCTCAAGAAGATCCTCAAGTTCAGCGGGCAAGCTTTGCGCACGTAACTTGGTCGATGCTAGACTGGGCACCATGAAGAACAGGATAGCATGTTTTCTCATCGTCCTTGGCTGTATCGGATCGCTTC
>JBDSDI010000167.1:0-5240 GCA_039920645.1 Bdellovibrionota bacterium
GGAGATGCCAGTCGGTACATGACGATGGCGGAGCACCCCGGCACGATCACGGCTTCTCCTTGGGGCTACAGAATCGCCGTCCCGTACCTCGTCGCCTTATGTTCGAAACTCAGCGGGCTAAGCCTGAGCCTCGTCTTCAGAATATTTCAGTACGCCCTCTTCAGCGGTATGGGCCTGCTGATCTATCTTCATTGTCGCAAAATCTTCCGCAGCGAAGAAAGTGGAGTCCTGTGTTGCCTGACGTGGGTACTCTCGACCGCCTCGCTCTATCACTTGCACAATTTTGCCCACGTCGGCATCGCCGAGCACCTGCTTATTGCGCTGGGACTCATTCAACTCCTGGAGAGTCAGTACCAGGCACTCGTGCTCACTCTATTGCTGTCCGCGCTGGTCAAAGAGACGATAGGACCACTGCTCTTTGTGCTCGCAGTACTGGCGATGGCAATCGAAAAACGGTGGACGAGAAAAAATGTCGCCTGCGTCGTTGTCGGAATTGTGGGCAATCTGGGCATCTATTTTCTGCTTCGCTCGGGCGCGGTTTTTCACGGAGAGCTGCACTCCTTCGAAAACTACACGTCGTTCTACACCTGGACTTACGTGAAATACTGCTACGAGTATTGGAATGGTCCCTGGGGAGCTCTTCAAGGATTCAAAAAAGCCTTCAATCTGGGCTGGGTCTTCTTTTTCATCGGGAGCTACCGAGCCTTGCGTAGTCCCCGTCATCGCACCATGGGCGTTCTCGCCCTGGCTCTCATGATTCTCTGTTGCTCGCAGGTCTTGCTTGCAACCGACGTGTTTCGTATGGCGGGCGTCGGAGCGGCCGGAGTGGCGCTCGTGAGCGGGCTCTGCTTCGAGAAGCTATCGCCGCTTAGGCATTTGCTCATCGCGCTGCTCTTCGGCATCGGAACGCTTCAGTACAACAATGGGGTCGAAACCGCCAGAGGAGGCCGCATCTCACTTTGGCTGATCGCCCTCGCGCTAGCGGTTCTTTGCATCTTGCCCAAAAGCCGCATTCGCAAAACTTGATTTGTTTATAAATAAGATGTATTCTTTATAAAGAATAGGGGTGTGCATGTTTTTAGGTGGGATCAACTTCAAGAAGATTTTGGATGAGTTGAAGAGTCTGGAGACGGTCGACCACGCAACCACGTCTTCTGGCGTTTCACGTACTGAAGATGAGCGAGCAGAATGCGTTCTTTCGTCTTGGCCGCAGGCCACGTCTGAGGATCTCGCACGTGATCCAGCATCTCCCGATAGCCGATCGTCCGAAGACCCAGGGCCGTCTCGGGATAAGTCTTGAGAAGAGTTTCGACCTCCCGGACCCAGCCGGCCTTCCACATCTCGTCGATGCGCCTTTTGAGACGCTCGACGTAAACCTCTCGGGGCCATTCGAGGCCACGGATCGTGCAGGTGGTTTCCGACCATAGCTCTTTCAGCTGTGGGTTGCGCTGCTTCGTCTCGCGCAGGTCGGCCCAGTTAAACCCTTGTCGCTCGACCAGATCGAGATAACGCGTGAGCCGGTAGCGATCGTTGACGTGCAGGAACTCGCCCCATTTTTTGTCGAAGCAAACCATACGGTTAAAGAGTACCTCGTTCGAGAGAAACTCGAGTTGTTTCTGAAAGTCGGGATCGCTCGCCGCTCCAGGCGCAAGTCCCTCGACGAGTGCGTTTTCGTAGAAGCCGCTCCCGCCAACGAGGATCACAGGGCGACCGCTCGCGAGAGCCCGGGAGATCGGGTTTTCGACAGCGTCGAGGAAGTCCCGCACGGTGCACGGCTCGTCGGGGTTCTTGAAATCGAGTCCCGTCCATTCAAAAGTTTCTCGCTCGGTCCCCATGGCTTTTGCGGAACCAATGTCGAGGCCACGGTAAACCGCGACGGCATCGACGCTCACGAGCAGCGTGTTTTTGAGTTGCGAATTTGTTTCGAGATATTCGAGGAGCGCTGAGGTTTTGCCCGAACCCGTAGGGCCCATGACCGAGAGCACGCCTTGACCCGACCATGCGCCCAGCTCGGCGACGAAGAGACGTTTCATCATCGGTGGAACTGTTCTTCGACCCATTCGTGTGAGAGTGGCAACCACACGGGACGTCCGTGCGGACAGAGCCCGCCCCACTCGACAGCGTCCATGGAAAGCAGGAGCGCTCGGATCTCGTCGTTCGCGAGGCGTTGGCCTCGGCGCACGCTTCCGTGGCACGAAAGCGAAGCCGCGATACGCATACGTAGATGCTCCGGCCAATGCGAGATCTGAGCACCCGCCTGGAAGTCGGAGAAAATTTTTTCGAGAAGATCGTTCCAGGCAATGCTGCGATCAGCTTCGGGAACGGCGATGAATTCGAGAGTGTCGCTTTCCTTGTCAGCAAGCGATTCGTCCGAGATTTCGAAACCAAGTTCGGTGAGAACTTCGGCGACGGCGATTTTCGATTCGGCGAAATGCGGAGGCAGATCTTGCACGTGCGGGATAAGTAGCGGCTTGGAACGCAGGAGAACTTTGGACCTCAGGATGCGCTCGAAATTCACGCGCTCATGGGCCGCGTGCTGATCGATGAGAATAAGACCTTGCGAAGATTCGCAGATAATCCAGGCCGCTCCAACTTCGCCCACCACCCTCAGCTCCGAGAAACGAAAGACGGGACGGGACTCTTCGCGTTTGAAAAAAACGGGTGACGGCGCCAACTTGGGTGCCTCAGGAGTTTCGTAACGAGATGACGGAAGAGCCGAGGGCGATACAAAGCTTGAGCCTGCGGGGTCCTGATGAACTCTTGGAGCGTTGAAAAAGGAAAGAGTTTCTTCCTTCGGAAGCGGAGCCTGTTCACGGCGCACTTCAAAATGGGGGCGCAGAAGTCCGTAGGCCAACGATGCGAGATTAAAATCCTTGGGCCAGCGGATCTCTTTTTTCTGGGGATGAATGTTCACGTCGATCTCCGAGGGATCGACATCGAGAGAAATCACTCCCACGGGATACTGCCCTACTTCGATAAGACCATTGTAGGCTTCGCGGAGCGAATACGGGAGGCGCTTGTCGGAGACGGGCCGTCCGTTCACGCTGAGCTGAATATCTTTTTGAAAACGGGACGAAACGGGGGCGCGGTAGAACGCCGCTTGGACACGCCTCACGCCGGGAGCAGGCGACACGCGATCGATGAAAAGAATGTCGCCTTCGATCTGCTGGAGCGCGCGGAGTCTCTCGACCAGGCCGCTTTGGGGCAACGTTGCTTGTTCTTTGAGCTCCCCCTTTTCGTTGATGAAGTGCCACTCGAAGCTCAGCTCGGGATGTGTGAGGGCGACCGCATGCAGAATGGAACGGGTTTCGGAGTATTCAGAGCTCACGCTCTTGAGGAATTTTTTGCGCGCGGGAACGTTGAAGAAAAGATCTTCCACCCGCACGCGCGTGCCGCGACTGCGGGACGCGGGAATCAGCTCGCCTTGCGTGCTGCCAAAGGTCTGCCAGAGCCACGCTCCGCTTCCTTCGCGGAAGGTCTCGATCTGAAGCTTGGAGACCGAGGCAATGGCGGCGAGCGCTTCGCCCCTGAAGCCCAGCGAGGAAATCGCATCCAGATCGCTGAGGTTGCTGACCTTGCTCGTCGCGTGACGGAGCGTGCACACCTTCAGATCTTCGGGACTCAGTCCGCCGCCGTCATCCTCGACCTCAAGGCGCTTAAGACCCGCTTCGACGACGAGCACGCGAATGGCGGTGGATCCCGCGTCGATGGAATTGTCCAAAAGCTCCTTGAGAACGGAAGCCGGCCGATCGACGACCTCACCGGCCGCGATGCGACTGACGACTTCCGGGTCCAAAAGGCGAATGGGAGCGAAGGACATGTCTAAGTCGTAGACTCTCGGTTGTTTTCGTGTCGAGAGCTTCGACACCCCCCAGGACAAATTTTGCGCGTGGTCTTAATTCAATTTTAATCCTGGGCACTTAGCGGGCTCCTAAGACTGTGCAAACGGCGCGTTGAGGACGATTCAGCTCAAAAGTCGAAAAAAGATGTCGAAGTTTTCGACGAATCCGCGAATTTTGATCAGAGGCCAAAATCGGCAAAAGACTCGAGATTCATTCATTAATCCCGAAAAAGGAGGGCCTGGCATGCGAACTGCACAAGTTGGTGAGCTTCCCGGTCACGACGACCGAGCGAAGAAGGCCTTAGCGGCGAGAAGGGATTCGATATGAAAAAGGATTTTCAAAAAAAAGCAGGACTCTTGAGCAAGGTCGCTCTTGTTCTTGTTAGCTTCTCCTTCGCACAAGCTTCCTTCGCTAGCCAAACACAAGGACTTCAAGCTGAAGTCCCCGCTCACGGCCGAGCTAACCTCACGGTTGAGGACTTGCAGACGCTTCTGGGTTTGAAAACCCGGGACCCGTCGAGCCAGGTGCAGATGCAGGAACAGGACGTTGTTGCATCTGCCCCGATCTTTAAATTCAAAATGTCGGGCGAAGAAAAGGCTCGCATCGCCAAGGCTATCAGCTCTCTCGGAATGGAACGCGCCCAACTCGCTAAGAAGCTCGAGCAAGCAAAGATGACCCAAGTCGAAGCACTCCGCGCGAGTCGCCGGAAGATCCAAATTTCGCGCACCCGTTCCGTCGAAGGTGACTCCTCCCTGAGCCAAAATCTCTTCACGTCACTGCTCGCAGAAGCGAACGCTGAAGCTGGCGTCGATTCCGCTCTCTCCGATTTCGATCAGAACAACACCGTCGAAGTTCAATTCTCGGCGAACACCGAAGGCAGCCGCAGCATCTCCGCAATTAAGCTCGGCAGCAAAGTTCTCTGGTCCGATGCCGCTTCCGATGCGATGGTCGCTAGCCGCTAAAACGGAAAACTCAGGAGCGTTTGAAAGAGACGCGGTTACGACCGTCCTGCTTAGACTTGTAAAGAAGCTGGTCCGAAACTTCGAGGAAATCTTCCGCAGTCTTCAGGGCCGGAATCCAGATCGCCACTCCCAGCGAAGCCGTAACGGGAATCTTCATTCCCGAGAACACGAAATCATGCATCTCCATGGTCTTACGAATACGCTCGGCGACACCCACCGCGACTTCGAGTTTGGCATCCGGCATGATCAGCAGAAACTCTTCGCCACCCCAACGACCGAGGATATCCTCCGAACGGACGACGGTTTCCTTAATTACGCGAGTGGTTTCCTTCAAGACGTAGTCGCCGGCGATATGACCGTAGGTGTCGTTCACGCGCTTGAAGTGATCAAGATCGAAAATCACGATGCTTAAGGGGAAGCCGCTTTTAGCGACTTC
>JBDSDI010000168.1:0-6123 GCA_039920645.1 Bdellovibrionota bacterium
TGCGGACCGGCAGCGAAGTCGAGGCGTTGCTGCTCGAGAATACGCTCATCAAGAAGCATAAACCGAAGTACAACATCCGGCTAAAGGACGACAAAACCTATCCCTATATCCGCCTCGACACGAAACACGAATACCCGCGGCCTTACGTCGCGCGCCGGCAGAGTATGAGTGACGGCTCGGAATACTATGGACCTTTCCCGAACGGCAGCGCCGTCTGGGAAGTGCTCAAGATTGCAGCGCGCGTCTTCAAGATCCGCGATTGCCGCGACCGCGATTTCGCGAACCGGTCGCGTCCTTGTCTTAGCTTTGAGGTCGGACAATGTACGGCGCCCTGCGTGGGCAAAGTGACGAAGGACGAGTACGCCGAGCAAGTGAAAGAGTTCCGCTATTTCCTGAAGGGACACAACGAGGAACTCGAGAAGAAATGGGACGCCGACATGCTTGCCGCTTCGGAAGCCCTGGAGTTCGAGCGCGCCGCCGAGCTTCGCGACCGTATCAAGCTCATGAACGACGTTCTGGGAGACAGGCAGCGGATGGTCGATACCACGGATCATCGCGATCGCGACGTGTGGGCGCTTTGGCCCGAGGAATTCCTCAGCACCTCGCAGGTTGAGGCGTCTCAGGATTGGGAAGAAGGCGGAGCGTTGGACGCGATGGTGCTTCAGTTCCGTTCCGGCAAACTCGTCGGTCGCACGCACTGGAGTGCGGATCTGAGCGACGCCTTGGAAGGCGACGATATTCTGGCCAATGTGCTTGTGCAGCACTATCAGAAAAATCCTCCGCCCGAACTCATCGTGATTCCGCCGAAGATTCTTTCGGTCGATCGGGCGGAGCTTGGGCACGCGATCGAAGCCGTTGCAAAGGCTCCGGCCAAAGGCCCCCTCGATAAGGAACAACTCATGGCCGTCGAGTTCACGCAGGTGGCCGCCGAATCCGTGAGTCTCGTGCTCGCCGACGAGCGACCTGAATTCTGGTCGAGTTTCGAACTCGCCAAAGACAACGTGCGGGGTTGGCACGACGAGCAACGCACTCAGCGTCTACGGCAGCACGACAGTTTGCTGAAGCTCCAGAAGTTTCTCAGTCTGCCGAAGCTTCCCGTCCGAATGGAATGTTTGGATATCTCAAATTTTCAGGGAAGTGCGAACGTCGCCAGCTGCGTCGTGTTCATTCACGGCAAACCTTCGAAAGACAACTACCGTCACTACACGATCAAAGGTTTCGAAGGTCAGAACGATTTCGCGAGTATGAAAGAACTCGTTACGCGGCGCTATCTCAAGCCCGATTCCGTATTGCCCGATTTACTGGTCGTCGATGGCGGAAAGGGACAGCTTTCTTCAGTGAAGACGGTCCTCGACGCTGCGGGGCTTTCCGACATGTGCGTGATCTCACTTGCGAAGGCGCGGACCGAATCGAATTTCGAATCGAGTGAAGTCGCTTCGTCGGAGGAACGGGTGTTCCTGCCGGGACAGAAGAACTACAAACAGATTCGCGACGCGAGCGTGCTGCGCCTGTTAACGCATATTCGCGACGAAGCCCACCGTTTCGCGATCGAGTTCAACCGTAAGAAGATGCGGGAACGTCTTTTCGAGGAATGACCCGAGAGCTCATTCAGAAATGCGCTCTCAGATTTGAATGCTTTTGAAGATCTCGATGTAGTTTTTTAGGGCCCAGATGAGCACGAGAGAAATCGAGGCGATGAAAATAACGGAACGCACGGTGCGGGGCTTATGGAAGAGTTCGAAACCGCCGCGGCGAACCGCAGAGGGTTTGACGTCCGAAAAACGCACGACTTCGATGGTGTTGCGCTGCGTTCTATAGCGACGCGATCGGAATTGAGCTCGAAGAGTTTGGAACATGATAGGGCTAAGTTTAATTGAAAATCAAGCTTTTGGGAGCAATCGTGAAAATAAAACATGAAGGAGTTTTGACGCTTACCGAGTCGCCTGCGTTCAGTAGTTGTAAGTCAGACTTCCAAGAACCGTAAGGTAGCCTCCGCCACGGGTGAGGGCGGCGGGGGTGGTGCCCGAAGCATCCGCGGCCGGAGTTCCGATTTTCATCTGAGCATCGGGCCAGAAGATGACGTGGTAACGCAAGTCGAAGCCGAGGAGCATGCGGTTCTTGTAGACGTCGAACTCGATGCCGCCACCGACGTTGAAGCCGATCGCGTTGGTGTTGATGATGTCGTTGTCGCGGAACTTCGTGAGCGCGTCGCCCGTGAGCCCTGTCGTGGTAGGCGTGCCGATCACGCGCTCCGAGCGATACATGAGTTCGCCTGCCGCTGCGAGATACGGATTCATGGTCGCGAATCCACGCGGCAGCGAGTCTTGGTCGAAGCCGTAGCGCATTCCGAGGTTGAAGGGGATCTGATGCGTGTTCATCAGGATGTTCACGCCAGAATCGTGGGTGTTGCGTTCGTCGTAGAGAGTCGCATTGCGCGCGTAGGCTGCGCCGATTTCCACGCCCCAAACCTTGTCGAAGTAGAATATGAAACGCATGCCGATCATGAAGCCGGCAGAGTTGGCGGCGCCGAGTCCACCCGTATAGACGTTGGTTCCGACGAGCAGCGTATTCTGGAAGAAGCGTCCGAAGATGTCGGAGGCTTCGTTGTCGAGCAGCGCGGGATCAGATGCGAAATCGGAATAGTCATCGTAGGCTTGCGCTTTTGCGGAAGACGAGTGAATCGCCACGGTGCTGAGGGCGAGGGCGAAGAGGCTTTTTCTCAAGAGCGTGGAATTCATCGAGGTGTGTCCTTTATTCCTTTTCCTTAGAAGTAGTAGTGCATGCCGAAAGCGACCCGGGTCTGGAGACTGGTGCCGCCTCCGCTAGCGAGTGCGAATCCGCCGGAAAAGTTCAGGCCGAAGTTCGGCAGCCCTGGTAGAAAAATTTCAGAACCCGCGCCGGTTTCTAGAGAATAGCCAGAGGAACTTACGCCAGCATTGTCGTGCGAGTTCAGCGATCCGCCGAGATAGAAATAGAAATCCTGGTTTTCTTCGATGAAGAGATTGCGGTCGAACTGCGCGCCGACCTCAAAGTGCGTCGCTCCCGCCGCGGTCGAGAAACCGCTGTGGCCCTCGAGGGTGGTGGTCTGGGAATTTTTCCATGCGACGGAAAGCTGGGGGATCTGGTCCCGGCCGATATGAGAAACGCCGAATCCGAAACCGTTCTTTTCAGGCCGGGCTTCGGCTGCCGAAGCGCTGAGAACCATACAAAAAATACCTAAAAGACCCCGTGCTGCAAACTTCATTCTTCCATGCTACCCTCGAAACCCATGATTGACCAAGTGAGCGATGACGTGAAAACTGAACAATGGATTCGTGGTTTGAAGATCCTTTCGACCTTCGTCGTAGTGGCTGCGATATTTCTCGCGGGCTACGCGTTTTGGATGAAGAAACAGGAGTCCAAAACGCTTCAAGCTTTCTCGAGTTTGGCAGAAGCCGACGTCATCGAGATGCGCGCTTTGCGCGACGTGAAAGTGCTTTCGCAGGATCCCGTCGAAGCTCTGCGCGACGGTCCCGCAGCGCAGAAGAGCGCGTATGTGGCGGCGCTGGAGAAGGTTCGTGCCGAACACCACGGCACCACGGCATCCGTTCTTGCTGCCCTGCGTCTGGGGCGTTGGTTCATCCAGAATAATGATCTCGCTAAAGCCGAATCCATTTATAAAGACGTCCTCGGCGAAATCCGCGGTCGCGATTCCGACGTTTATGTTTCGATGGCCAGCGAGGCGCTCGGCGTTGTTTACGAAGATCAAAATCGTCTCGACGAAGCGCTAAAGATTTACAACAGCGCGCTTACGAACGATAAGGCGACGCTGCGTCCTTTGCTTCTTCTTGGCAAGGCTCGCGTTCTTTCTTCGATGAAGAAACCTACTGAAGCCAAGACCGTCTACGACATCGTCGTCGAGGACTATCCCAACTCGGCTTACAGCCAACAGGCGCGCGCACTGGCCGTTAAGGCCGAACTTTGAAAATCGAGGTCCTTATGAAGTGCCGTTATCTGATATTTTTTGGTCTCGCTGCGTGTTCGTCCCTCAGAGCGCCGCACCCGCTGACGTCGGCGAGTCCCCAGAAGCCTTTCGAAGTACGTGACCTCGGTGCTCTTTCTCTTTCCAAGGAATGGCGCGGCGATCTGTATCGGGCCAAGGATGTCGCTCGTAAGGATGTTTCTAAGGAAGATCTTCCGTGGCGCGGTCGTGGGACCATCGGTTCTCCCATGCAGAGCTACGTGGCTCCCCGGATTCTTTCGGAGAATCGTGTTTTGGTCGCACTTCTCGGAGAAGGCATTCAGATGCGCGATCTGCGCTCCGGTGCTTTACTCTGGTCTTATGTGAAACCTATCGGAGTGGGAGCCGAGCCTCTCGTGGTCGAACCTTTCGTTTACGTAGCCGGCATGGATTCGCAAGTCGCGAAGCTTCGCCTCGATACGGGCGAAGTGTTGTGGACCCGCAAGCTGAACGTCGAATCGACGGGCGGTCTCGCGATGGACGTCGGCGTCGTTTACGTCACGACATCGGACAACGCAGTCTGGGCGCTCGACGATAAGACGGGGAGCCCTCTCTGGAGCTACCGTCGTCCTTCTCCGACGGGCTCTCTTTACTGGTCTCTGCGCGGTTCTTCGAAGCCGCTCGTTTCCGCTGACGGGACCAAGGTCTTTGCCGGATTCTCCGATGGATCCGTAGTGGCCGTGAATACCCATGGTGGCGATCTCGCCTGGGAGCGCGTCCTTCAAAGTCGTTCGAATCTTTTCAAAGATGCCGATCTCGGTCCACTTCTGAGTCCCGATGGCGGAGTGCTCTTTATCGGACAGGTCGATGGCGATCTCGTCGCAATCAATTCCAAAGATGGCGGTATTCTCTGGAAACGCGCGCTGCAGATCGTGAACGCTCCGGGCCTGAGTCCCGATTCAAAATCGCTTTATGTCAGTTCGCTTTCCGGCGAGTTGCATTTGATTCGCGCTTCCGATGCCACCGAGGTGTGGAGCGTTTCGCATCCTGCCTACGGGCTGGCTTCGCGCGCGACCCCTGTCTCCGACGGTCTCGTTGCCGTCGCTTGGACCGCAGGTCCGCTTACGCTTATCGACGCTAGTGACGGCAAGATCGTCTGGACGAGTGCCGACAAGATCCAAACCGTCGCGCCTCCGAGTTCCGACGGACAACGTTTGCTGGCGCTCTCGTCGCGCAACCAGCTCTATCGCTTCGTGCTGAACTTCGGAAAGGCGACCGCGTCTCGTCCATGACGGCGTCGCTCGATTTCTTCGCCGAAGATCTTCTGAAGGGCGAAGCGTGGGGCCGTTCCTGGGAGCAAGATCTTTCCGATCCCGCGCGTGTGACGGGTTTGCCGCAAGAGACGCGCCCCTTGGAAAATCGCGTCTTCGATCTCGCATCGCTGACAAAAGTTATCGTGACGAGTTCATTGCTCGTGGAGCTTGCTGAAAGCGAGGGAAGGGCGCCGCTCGTCCCGTGGTCCGAGCAGAAACTTGTACGGGTGCTCAAAGAGCTGAAGAGTACGCCTCTGGAAAATCTTACGCTCCGCGAATGCTGGGAACATCGCTCGGGGCTGCAACCTTTTCTCGAATTTTCGAGCGACCGCAGTCGCTTCTTTAAAATTTCCGAACGCAGCGACGTTCATTCGAAAATTCTCGCCAAGGCCGTGGAGGTCGCCGCTCGGGGCGATTTCGATCCTGTGCGCGGGAGCGTCTATTCCGATTTAGGACATGCGCTTTTGGGAGTTTTCCTCGAGCGCACGCACGGCAAAACTCTCGACGTTCTCTGGGACGCCTGGAAAGCGAAGCATCTTTCTCGCGCGCCCGAAACGCTGCAACGTCTCGCCTATCAACGCGAGAACTTCCCCCGCATTGAGGCCATTAGCACCGAAGCGCGGCACCCTAGCGGCGTGGTGAACGACGACAATACTTATGTCATGGGTGGCGTGGCCTCTCACGCGGGGCTTTTCGCGAACGCGCGCGACGTGGCGCTCTGGATTCATGCGGTCTTAGCCTGGGCTCGCGTTTCGCCGTGGGCACGCGCATGGCTCGAAACGCCGTGTCCCGAGGGTCAACGTTTTGTCATGGGCTGGGATACTCCGAGCGGAAAGCCCGAGTCTCAGGCCGGTGGCGAAGCTGCGCCCC
>JBDSDI010000169.1:0-10064 GCA_039920645.1 Bdellovibrionota bacterium
TTTCAAGCCAGCCCAGATAAGTGGTGCCGACTTGAACGACGACCTTCTTGTCCATGATGCCCGAGAGGGTCGTGGGCCCGCCCTCTTTGCTTACGATCACACCGCCGGTGCAATAGTGAGGAGCTAGAAAATCGACGACTTTAGCTCGTTCGGCCGTGATGCCGTGCGACGATGCGACGAGATCCGAACGGTCCTGCGTGAGGCCGATCAGAAGAGAGTCGAAGTTATAGGTCTTCCAGTCGGCCTTGAGTTTCAGCTCGCCGACGACGAGGTTGGCCACCTCGATTTCGAAGCCCGTAAGGTCTTTGCCTTTGAAAAAGTTAAAGGGCGGGAATGTCCCCTCGGTCGTGGCGCGGATTACTCCCGTGGCCTGGATTTGCTTAAGACTTCGAGCTTGGGACGAGATGCTCAACGAGAAAGCCAAGAGAAGGGCGGCGTGACGTGTATTCATGGAATCTTTTTAGGACCACTTGAACTTTATCGCAAGGACTTCGGTCTAAGCTTCTAGGATGATCCGACGTTTGTCAGCTTCGAGTGCTTCACCTAGGATCTCAAGGATGGGCAAACGCGCGCTGCTGCTGATCTTAGCGACCCCGATCTGCCTGCAGTTGCGGGCCGAAGGGCTGGGACTCGGTGACCTCATCGGGCTCGCCGAGAAAAGCAACCTCGGTTTGACCGAAGGTCGTATCGCGCTCGATGTCGCACGCGCCGGCGTCACGGTTTCGCGGTCGGCATTGCTGCCGAAGCTTTCGATCGAATATTCGGCAAATTACGCCTCCCAGTCCGATACGTGGAACTCTCAGGCCGGTCTCGTTCTGCGGCAAAACTTTTACGATGGTGGTCAAAGTTGGTCCGCTCTCGAATCGAGTCGCATTGCGCGGGCGCGAGCGGAAATTGAAGAAAAACGAGCCCGTGAAACCATGTCTTTGGCCGTACTCAAGTCTTTTGCCGCCGCGAGCCGCCTCGAACGTAACCGCGTCGCTTCGAGCCGGAAACTGGGACTTCTCGAGCAACAATTCAATTTAGCGCGCAGTCAGTATCGCCAGGGTCGCAAGACTCAGCAGGATTATCAGCTGCTCGAAGCCGAACTCGAGCGAAGCCGTCTTGAAGTCGATAGCGTCGACAATGAGCTTTTTGCGGCTTACCGAAATCTCGAAAAGACCGTAGGAAATCCCGAGGTCGTCTTTGACGTTTCCAAGCTCGAGATGCTGACGGCTGAAAAGATTCTTTCTCTCAAACAATGGTTCGAAGAAAGCGCTTACGATCCCGCCGCAGAAAGTCTTGAACTTAAATCCGAAAAACTCGCCGTGGATGAGTCGCAACTGTCCGTGGATCTCATACGTAAGCAGTACTGGCCCGTGCTGGGTGTGAATGCCTCGGCAACTTACGGGTCCTCGTCTCTCATCGGCCCAGGCGCAAGTTCTTGGGGTGACCACGACGGTTTTAATCTCGGCGTCGGCCTGCAATTGAACTGGACACTGTGGGATTGGGGCGGCGTTCCCGCTCAAGTCGCGCGCGCTAAAGCAAACGAAGTTCTCGAGACCAAACGCTTTGAGCAGAGAAAACTCGATCTTGTGAACGACTATCGAGCGCTCAGTGACAATCTCAGACGCCAAGGACATGTGCTCGAAGTTCAGCAAAAGATTCGCGGTCTCGAACGCAAGTCTTTCCAGCAGATCGATCAGGAATACCGGGAAGGGCGCTCGACCTACCTTGAACTTATCACCGCGCTCGAACGCGATATCCAAGCCGAGCTGAGTTTCGAGAATGAAGTCTTTGCTTATTTTGTTTCGCTCGCCGAAGTGCTGGAGCTGAAGGGAAATCTCTATGATCATGCGAAAACGCTTTAATGCGCACTTCATCTTCGCCGTTTTGTGCGTCATGCTCGGCTCTTGCAGCCGAGCCTCGAATCCGGCTCGAACGGGGCGCGCAACGATTCAGGATATCGAGCAGCGCATCTCTGTAACCGGAACGCTGCGGGGTAAGAGAAGCACCTATATCACTCCCGCTTACTCAGGCTACGTCTTGGATCTTCGCGCCAAGCTCGGCGACCGAGTCAAAGAAAACGATCCTCTCGTGCGGATCGCGCAGACCGTGGATCAACCCTTGGCGCAGATTTTTCCGATCCGCGCGCCTTTCGCAGGCGTCGTTACGCAAGTTCTCAAGAGCAATGGAGAATATGTCACGACCACAGCGGCGTCGGGTTCCGGCATCAGCGACAGCTCCGTATTGAAGCTCGACGACCTTTCCGAATTCTGGCTCGATTCCGCAGTGCCGGAGATCGATATCGCGAAAGTCAAAACCGGTCTCGAGAGTCAAATCCGCCCAAACGCTCTCGTCGGCGGTGTTTACGAAGGCACGGTTCGCGAGATTTCCCTGTCGGCGAAGGAATCAACCGATCGTTGGGATAAAGGTAAAGTCGAGTTCGCGGTCCTTATCCAACTCACGAAACCCGACGCGAAGCTTCGTCCCGGAATGAGCGCGGTCGCGGACATCATTGCGGCGCGCGCCGAGAAAGTTCTCGCGCTTCCTCATGAGTTCGTTCATACGCGCGACGAGGAGTACTACGTCGTCGATCTTAAGGGTGCTGAGATCCCGGTCACGACCGGCATTTCGAACGAGAGCGTTGTCGAGATCAAGTCCGGTCTCAAGGAAGGCCAAGAAGTACAGATGATCGATTTCTCGCAAGTGACCACGGGAGGCGCAAGTGGAAAACGCGGTCGTTCCCGTCGTTGAGGCGAGGGGACTTCGATTTTCTTATCGACCCGGCGAAGAAATTCTCAAAGGAGTTTCTTTCAAGATTCATCCGGGGGAACTCGTCGCCGTCACGGGTCCTTCGGGTTCGGGTAAATCCACGCTCTTCTATTTGCTCGGCTGTCTGCTCGATCGTTTCGAAGGAGACGTGCTGGTCAAGGGACGATCGACCCGCGATCTCTCCCAAAACGAAAAAGCGTGGCTCAGAAACCGAGAAATCGGTTTCGTTTTCCAACAATTCTACCTTTTGCCGCGCGCGACGGTTTTGGAAAACATTCTCTTGCCCACGCAGTTTCCCTTCGACGATTCCCGTGCAACTCCCGAAGACCGCGCTCGCGCGGCGCAGATCGCTGAAAAACTCGGCATCACCGATCTTCTTGATCGAAGCCCTCAGGAACTTTCCGGCGGTCAGCAGCAGCGCGTTGCGATCGCGCGCGCGCTTCTGCGTAAAGCTGACCTGATCCTCGCCGACGAACCGACGGGCAACCTCGATTCAAAAAGCAGCGAGTCCGTCATGGAAATTCTCAAAAAACTCAATCAGGAAGGGCATACGATCGTTGTCGTCACGCACGATTCCGAAATTGCCGAGCAGTGCACGCGCGTGATCCGCGTGAAGGACGGACTCCTCGAGTCCGATGAGACAAGTGATCCTTCGGCGGCGAAAAAAAACGCCAAACCTTTTCAGCTGGAACGGCACGACTTCGGAGGCTTGGGTCTCGGTTCTTTCGTAAAAGCGATGCCCGTTGCCTGGGGAAACATCAAGCGTTCGCGCGCCAAATCTGCACTCACCATGCTCGGCGTGAGCTTGGGCGTCGCGGCGGTTCTCACCACCATGAGTCTCGGCGCTTACGCGAAGAACAAAATTCTCGAAGGCTACGAGGCGATGGGCGTCAACACGCTCAGGTTCTACGGCTATCCCAATTGGCGACGTTCGTCGCAAGACTTCGCGCCCGCGACCTTCAAAGAGTTCAAGTGGGACAGTGATCTCGTTCCGCTCATGAGGACTTTTCCGCAAATCGAGGCCGTGAGTCCGCTCTTCAATATGTACGAGCCGACGCTCTCCTTCGGGGGCCTGAGCTTCGCGGACAAGACAATGGCGCTCGGCGTGAACGAGCAGTACTTTCCGATTACGGGCCAGCGTGTGTCCGACGGACGCGCGCTCTCGGTTTTCGACGTCAAGCTGGGCGCCGCGGTTTGCGTTATCGGGGCAGAAGTGAAGAATCGCCTCTTCACCGGTGCACTCGCCGTGGGCCGCACTTTGTCCGTTTCCCAGGAATCCGCGAATTCGATGCCCTGCAAGATCGTCGGCGTTCTCGAAAAACAACCGAGCTCCCAGGATCAGATTCAGATCGATAACGAAGTGATCATGCCCTACACGTATTTCTCGAAGATGGCGACCATGCCATATCAGCGGTCGATGCAAGAGTTCCTCATGAAGATCCAGTCCGGTTACGACCCCGCTGAAGAAGGTCCAAGCTTCGAGGGTTACTTCATTTCGCGCTACGGTTCGACCGGGCAGTTCGCCGCTAACTCGGATGCCAAGCTCATATCCCAGATGAAACTTTTTCTGAATGTGTTCTCGGGCTTGCTATCGGCCGTCGCGGTCATCGCACTCGTAGTGGGTGGCGTAGGTATCAACAACATGATGCTCGCGAGTCTTTCGGAACGTCTCAAAGAGCTAGGTCTTCGCAAAGCGCTTGGCGCGACGCCTCGGCAACTTCGTTTCTTGATGCTCGGTGAATCTGTACTCTTGTGTACGGCTGCGGGACTTGTGGGACTCGTGGTCGGATTCGGCGCTTACCAGGGCCTCGTTTTCGCAGCCACGAAACTGATTCCAAAACTTCAATACGAATGGATCTTCGAGCCGACGGCTTTCATTCTTTCGTTTGCGGCGATTTTCCTGACCGGACTTTCTAGCGGATTCGTTCCGGCCATGAAGGCGGAACGCTTGGACGTCATGGATGCCTTGAGACAAGACATCTAGCAGCGACGCTTCAGAATTTTTTTCAAAAAATATCCGCGCGAAAAAAACGCGCAGTCAAAATATATTTGTGTCGTCATGAAATTTGCGATGGACGAAAACGTGCGATGTTTGTATTCTGATCTCAGTTCTTTTTGAAAGGAGGACAGCTCATGACGATTCTTATTAAGATTTCTCTTACCACGCAGGCGGTACTAACCGATGTTGATGGCGGCGTTAGCATGTTCTCCTCTCGAGAAATGCCTTCTTCAGGCTCATGCTGACGCCGCCATCCCCGGCAAAATCGACTAGCAAAATTTAAAGTTCAAAAACGTAGCAACGTTTTTCGCGCGCGCATCCGAGGATTCATGCCGAATTCGCCACTCGCGTTCTCGTTCTTTTTTTGCTCTCGAACCCTTCACATTTTTTAAACGGCTTTTCGGGCCTGTGTCTGCTCGCGCGATTTTTATCGCGAGCTTTCGGTTTTCGATGCGATCACGTCGCAGGACCTCACACGCGCTCGATCATTCAAAAAAGAAAGATTTTATGTTCAAAATACAATGGTCATGGTTAAGAGTTTTCTGGTCGCGTCCGTGCTTGGTGCGTCACTGCGATTCCGAACGTCGTCCCCTCGAACGGGAAGAATGGGAAAACCTCATTTTTCGCCCGAGCTCGGTGGAGAGGAATCAGTAATGGCTTACGAACGAAGACGATATCCTGATGCGTTCGCGTTCCTCGCCGACTGCGAAGAAGATCTCATGAGATTTGAGGTCGAGCACAGTCTGTTGCTCGGCCTCGCGGACAATCTCGTGAAGGACCTGCTTTGTAGCGACGACGGAACCTTTTTCGGCAGCGTCTGGCGCGACGGGCATTTCGAAGCGGCGTTTCTGCGCAGCGGTCGCGGACGGGCAATGGTTTGTTCGCAAATGAGCGAGGACTGCGCGCGCTGGCTTTCGGCGAATCTCGGTGAGAAGATCGATGAGGTCCAAGGGCTTTTGCCGTCGGTGCAGGTTTTTGCGGAGGCCTTCGCCCCGCGGCGCTCGCTCGGCCTCAACATCAATATGTATCAGGGGCTCTATCGCATCGATGAAGTGGACGGTCACTATCCGTTCGAAGGCGAAGGCATGGTTTCAGGCCGCGGTCTTCCGCAAGATTTGCTTCAGACCTTTGCCGAACAATTCCTGGTCGATTGTTTTCCGTCACTCCGGCTTTCGGCTTCGGCCCGCGCACGCGAAATAATCGAGCGGCATCTCAAACAGGATGCGCTCTTTGCGTGGCGCAACGCCGAGTCCGAGATCGTAGCGATTGCCGCCAGGTCGCGACAGTCCGCCAACGGCGCGACGATCTCGCTCGTCTACACGCCCGAAGCGCATCGCCGTCGAGGCTATGCGGGTCGTTTGGTAGCGGCGCTGTCGAGAAAGATACTTTCGGATGGGAAGCGCTTCTGCACGCTCTACACCGACCTTCGGAATCCGACTTCAAATTCCGTCTATCGGAAAGTCGGATTCCGGAAGGTCGCCGAGAGCTGGCACTGCAGCTTCTGGGAGAGAATGGATTGAAACGATTAACGACGATCTGAGCCCAGGAGTTCCTTGAGCATCTTAGGAGCGTCCTGGGGACTTTGCTTCGCGCGGCGGATGAAATCCATCGCTTCGACTTGGCTCATCTTGCCTTCGGCCATGCGTCCACAGAGAGCGGGTTCGAGAGGATCGGTGAGTTCGTAGATCGCTTTGTACTGGGGCCAGAGGTTCGTGGTTTCGTTGCTGCCGCCCATGCAGAGAGGGATCAGATGGTCGATCTTGAATTCCTTGCGGTCCATACTTTCGATGCGGAAGCCGAGGACCTGGTCGTAGTCGCGGATGATGGCCCACTTGGTGTCGGACTTCACGGCGCGGCTGCAATAAGGGACATGTTCAGGGTAACGGAAGGAATCGGGATGTTCGCAGGTCGCGCCTGGAGTCATCTTGAGATCGGGAGTTTCAGGGTATCCAGCGTTGCTTGCCGCTTGGAGAGGCGAAGCAAGGGCCAGTACGAGAAAGAGAGCGCCGGAAGAAAGGGTGAATTTCTTTGTCCAATGACTCATTGGGAAGGCTTATATGATGCATAAGTTTTCCTTACAAGTGCAGAGTGTCATTTTCTGCATTTAATACGCAATAATGCGCTGCAGTAAAAGGCCAAAATTCGTACTTTGCTCTCCTGCAGCCTTGGGTTCTTGAGCAGAACTCTCGATGAACCAGCCCCCGCCGAGGGAGCGACGGAGTGCAATACTTCCTTGTCCGGCTTGGGAGCCGACGCGGATCGTATGACGCTTGTCGAGACGAAGCTGTGCACTCACGTCGTTCGTGGTTGGGTCATAGCCGAGACTTTCGATGCGACTTCCGGCCAAGAGATAGAGCGTCGAGAGAGAGAAGAATCCTTGGGCGAGGCCCTGTTGCACGCGACTGATCCCCTGACGTCCCTCGGGATCGAGCTCGCTTAAGGGGCGTCCGAAAAGTAAGACCGAATAGATGTCCTGGGTCGAAAGCGGAGGATTGCTTTCGAAGGCCGTGCGTGGAGAAGACACGGGGCCTTCGATCTTCATCACGATCACGTACTCGGGCAGTGGAAAGCGGATGCTCCCTTTGAGGGTCGCTTCATCGCCATCTTTCCAATCCATCACGAAATTTTGCACTTCGATGGGGCGCCTGAGGATCTCTGCCTTCATCGGAAGAAGCGTAACCCGGCCCTTTTCGGGACCCGCCGGACCGAGCATGAGATCGAAGAGGAAACGAAAATCTTCTTTCAGAAGCGAGGTGCTGAAGGAGACGGGGTCTTTGGTCTTGAGGCTCAGGCTCCAGTCGAAAGGCTTCTCGTCGGGCTTAGAGGGAACGAGCTTCTCCGGACCATGCTTGATGCGTGAATCTCCGATGAGCGCGGGCAGGGGCTCGCGAATCGAAACGCGTGGAAGCATCAGCAGGAATTTGTCGATCAGGACCGAGACCTTCAGGGCTCCCGGCTTCGGATGACGTTTATCCGAAGTGTCCCAAGGAAGCTCGGCTCCGGCCCTGAGACGTATTTCTTGTTTCGCTCCCTCGAGCGCGGTCAGGAACTCGAGCTTCGAAATGAGTTGCTTGTTCTCGACGCTCGAATGAAGTCCGAGCTCGATTTTCCCGTCCATCGCGCTGATGGGGGCAGGAGCCTCATTGTAACCGGGAGGAAAAGTTTTCAAGAATTTTTTCAGGCGGGGAATCTTTAGGTCGGCGTGAAGATCCGGAAGCATCTCTTCGATCGCTCGCGCGGGTTCCAAACTGATCTTGTCCAAGGAAACCTGGGAATGAGCGAATTTCGCCGCGAAGGTCCACGACGGATTCGGAGACTCGAGCGTGAAACTGACGTGGCGAAATGCCGGATCGCCGAGATCGTGTTCCGCCTGGGCTTTGAGATCGAGGGTAAGTGGGAGGGCGGGAATCCTTATCTTCGAAAAAAGAATGGGACTGCGCAGTTCCGTCGAGCAGTGAAGTCCGAGCGGACTGGGCTCTTCGATGGCGGCAAGCTTTTCGATGCGCGCTTCGCAAGCGAGACCGCGTAGCACTGAAAGACGTGGTGTCGAAGCCGTGACGACGAGCTGGTCGGAATCCCATTCGAGTTTCACCGCCATAGGAGGGGAATCTTTTTGCTGCAAATCGACGACGGTCGCCAGCGTCAGTTTGGGAGCGTCGTAAGACGCGCGTAGTTTCGAAAACTCGGCGAGCGTCTCAAGCTTTCCGGTCACCAGGGCCTCTTGCAGGAGAATGCGATCGAAATTTACGTTGAGATCTGGCAGCGAGAGCTCGTGAATTTCCTGAAGCATCTCTTTCCAACGGAAGGGTTTGCTGTGTTGAGCCGGGGTTTCGTCCTTCGAGGGTTTGACGACCAGTAGGAGGTTCTTCGCTCGCATACGAAGCGGGCTGAGCGGAAGAAACTTCAGGCCTTTCTTGAACGAGTAGCTCATGCGGACGCGCAGAGCGATGTCAGCATCTTCGGTTTTATAGAGCATCGATTCTGAATCGTAAGAAGCATTGAGGTCGTCGGCGTTAAGGGTCACGAGATAGGTGAGAAAGCTGGGGCTCGTCAGATCGATTTCGAGTTTCGTCCATTTCCACTCCTTGGCAAAATCCTGTTTCTTCAAGAATTTGATGACCCATTCCTGTTTGAAATAAGTTTGGGGATAGCGCAGGACGAAAAAGGTGCAGCCGAACAGGAGTACGAGAAATACCGCGAGCGAGAGAAGAACGATTTTGAGGGTCTTTCTCATCTTAGAACTCTCCGCCGAAAGACGCATAGGCGTAGAAGTCGCCGACCGAAGGACGTGAGATATAGCCCTGAATCATGCCAATTGGCGATGACCAGCGCAGTCCAAGACCGCTCGTATAATAGTTGGGCGCATCGAGATGCGAGGTTTTCGTTCCCGTCGCTCCGATGTCGAAGAAGACGTAGGGTTCCCACCGCGCGATGAAAAGGTCGACGCCGCGCAGTTCGATTCCGCTAGCTACGGAACTCAGAGCTCCGTTTCCGTTGTTGTCCGGAATTTTGGTGAGACCAAAACCACGAAGGCTCTCGAATCCACCGAGATACGTTCTGAGTGAAGGTGGAAGCGTGTCAATCGAATCGGCCGATGTCCAGGTATTGGATGCGGAAAGGCGGAAGGCGGCGACGCAGTGGCCTTTGCCGCATTCGCCGAGTGCCGAGATAAAGCGTCCTTCCCCAGAAACTTTCCACGTGCGGTCGGGGAACCCTAGCGCGCGGTCGCGGTATTCCGCCGAGACCCCCAGCAGGCTCCCGTCTTGCGGGTGGGCATCGTAGATCTCGAACGTATGCGTGCGAACTTCGGCGTTGGCGAGCAGGGCTAGCGACGATTCTTGGAGGTAGCGCGAGGCCGCCGCTGTTTGGTACCGCTCCCAGACGAAGGCGGGGCCTGCGCTAAGGGTCCACTTGGAGCTCGCTGCGTCCCACGTTTTTGTAGAGAGCGTCTGCAGCGTGTTGGTAATTTGCACCATATCGTCGGTGCGTTTTCTTACGAGGCGAAGTTCGGGAGTGACCGAGAGGCGGGGGCGACTCCTCCATGGAAAAATTTCGGCGCGTCCGACGAGGCTTTGTTCGCTGAGCGAAGTTTGAATCGTAAGGTTGGCTTGGGCGGCCATGCGCGAAAAGCGGTGGTGGCGCCACGACAACTGCAGGAGTGGGCCATTTTCGGTATCGATGCCCACACCGAAACGAAGCGTGCGAGGAGGACCAAGAAGGAAAGACTGCTGGATCGCGGTCTCCAAATTCTTGCAGTTCTCGGTGAAGTAGGTTCCTTGCACGATATTGTCGCGCAGCAGGCGCTTCTCGT
>JBDSDI010000170.1:0-4392 GCA_039920645.1 Bdellovibrionota bacterium
TTCATGGGATAGCGGTTAGCGATGCCACGGATTCCGTCGGTTCCAAAAAGCTTCTCAGCCATATTTCCTCAAATTCTATCGTGCCGTTATTCGGTGGTTCTAGGAACTTGGACTTCGACCCAGTCGGTGCTGCGTTTGACGACTCTTACGCCCGGAGGCAGTCCCCAATCAAGACGAACGCGCTGAACACCCTCTTTAAACTCGGGCAATTCTGCCCACACGTCGACCTTTTCTTTGTTGAGATTCTTCATAATGTCTTCGGGTCCTTCCAAAAGGAAATTCACCGTACCGGGCGTCACGCGAATACCGAGGCGGCGCATGTTCAGCATGCGCCGACCCGAAGAACCTGAAAGTCGGAGACGCACGGGGATTTCGTCGATAGAACGGCGTGCAAGCGAACCTTCAAGCTGCACTGTCACGTGCACAACTTGATTCTGCTCGTCGACGATGATGCTCGGATGATCCTTGAAGCTCACTTTGGAATCGAATTCCTGAATCAGTGAATCGCTCGCGAGCGAGATACCTTCGGTCGCGAGGCTATCGAGACCTCTCAGACGCGTTTCAGGGCCGCGCACTTCCACCGTGCTGGGTTTTAGCGTGACGTTGGTCACATGAAAGCCTTCCGGCAGAGTTCCAGAAAAGACCGCGCGGACGGGAACGCGCTTCCACGCGGCACGGTCCAGACGCACGAGAATCTGCGGTGTGGAGTTCGAGAGTAAGTGCAGGCCGATCGGAAGATCGAGCATATGTTCGGTCAACGTGACCTCGTATTCACCCTGCTGCGACAGCGTAAGGTCGATCATGCGCGTAATCTTACGCGCTTCGTAGTCTTTGATAAAAGCCTGGGGACCCGCGACTCGAAGTTGGATCTCACGCGGCGCGGAGTTCGAGATCATGAGATGCTCTGGCAACTGATAATCAAGGTAGATCGTCTTCGAGACTTCGACGCGTTCGCCTCCGAGGACCGTCATCCAGAGAATGATGGAAATAAAAAAAGCGACGGCGCGGAAAAGCCACAAGTCGCGCCGGGTACGTTTGATGATTTTCTCAGGCGTCCCCACGAGGACCTCCCGACGAATCGTCCGCAGGCGGGGCTGGGATCGCGGCTTTGCTCGCAGCGGCCGCGCGACTGCGAGCCGCATCGAGGTCGAAACAGGCATGCAGACGTTCTTTGAGTTGGAGCGTGTTCAGGTTACGCACGATATCGCCGTACTCGACGATCGAAATTTCACCGCGCTCTTCCGAGCAAACGACGACGACCGCGTCGGTTTCCTGCGTGATCGCGATCGCAGCGCGATGTCGCGTTCCGAAGTTGCGGTCCATCTCGGACTCCAGCGTAAGCGGGAAGAAGACGCCCGCCGAAAGAATCTTGGTGCCTTCGATGATCACCGCTCCATCGTGGATCGGCGATGAGCTATGGAATATCGACAGCAGGAGTTCCGCCGAGACCTTGGCATCGATTTCGGTCGCGCCTTCCGAGTAGTTCTTCAGGCCGTGCTGACGTTCGAGGACAATGAGCGCGCCGATACGCTTGGCAGCGAGGAGCTTGGCGGCCTTGGCGACTTCGTCGAGTACAGTCACGGCGCGCTGCTGGGCCGACGGACCGGTGAGAAACGGGTTACGTCCAACATTCGCGAGCGCGCGACGGATTTCGTCTTGAAAAAGAATAATGACGATCAGGAAAAGATAATCAAAGAACTGCCTCAGCAGATAGTTCAAAACGAAAAACTTGAGATAGTCCGAAAGGATGAATGCAACCGAAACCATGCCCAGACCCGTGAGGATCTGAACGGCCCGCGTGCCACGAATCAGCAGAAGCAGTCGATAGATAATCAGGAAGACGAAGAGGATGTCGAAGAAATCCTGCCAGCGGAGCTGCGTGAGAAGCTGATTGAGGACGTTAAGGACGTTCACTCGCGCTTAAGCCTTCACGGGATCGTTAGGATCGACGATCGCGGATTTCGAAGTGGAAACTTCATCTTTCGCGATCGTTTTCGCAGGTATCGGCGCGGAGATACTCGGCATCGGAGGAAGTGCTTTGCGCTCCATAAGAATATCCAGCTCGGCAAGACCAATCGTTTCGCGTTCAAGAAGGGCCTCGCTCATCGCCTTGAGAATATCCTGGTTGGCCGTGAGGAGCTCTTGAGCGCGCTTGTAATTACGGTCGACGACGGACTTAATTTCGGCGTCGATCGTGCGTGCGATCTCGTCGCCATGGCTAGTCCCCGAGGTCATTTCGCGGCCCAAGAAAATGTTCTCGTTCTTGTTTCCATAGTTGAGCGGCCCGAGCTTCTCGCTCATGCCCCACTCCGTAACCATGCGGCGAGCGATTTCGGTCGCGCGCTCAATATCATTGGAAGCGCCACTTGTGAGATGACCGAAGGTCAGATCTTCAGCGATCCGTCCGCCCATTAGGAAAGAAATCATCGCTTCGCACTTTTCGCGAGTCATCGTGAAACTGTCTTCCACCGGAAGAGTCATTGTCACGCCAAGCGCGGGACCGCGTGGAATGATCGAAACTTTATGAACAGGATCGACGCCTTTGACGAGACGGCCGACGATAGCGTGCCCGGCTTCGTGGTAGGCGGTGTAACGGCGTTCCGCGAGCGAGATACTAAGACTCTTACGTTCGGTGCCCATGATGACCTTGTCTTTAGCGGATTCGAAGTCGTCGTTCGTGAGCGCGTCGCGATTCATGCGCGCGGCATTCAGAGCGGCTTCGTTCACGAGGTTTTCGAGTTCGGCGCCCGCGAATCCGGGGGTACCTCGCGCGATGTTGCTCAGATCGACGTTCGCGGCGAGCGGAGTGCGGCGGGTATGAACTTGGAGAATCGCGAGACGGCCGCGAAGATCGGGCTTCGGCACGTGAATACGGCGGTCAAAACGACCAGGACGCAGCAGTGCGGGATCGAGAACGTCGGCACGGTTGGTAGCGGCGATCAGGATCACGCCTTCGGTGCCTTCGAAACCGTCCATCTCGACGAGAAGTTGGTTCAGCGTTTGTTCACGTTCGTCGTGTCCGCCGCCGAGACCTGCGCCACGATGACGTCCGACGGCGTCGATTTCATCGATGAAGATGATGCAAGGCGCGGATTTCTTCGCGGCTTCGAAAAGCGAACGGACGCGGCTGGCGCCGACGCCGACGAACATCTCAACGAAGTCGGAGCCGGCAATGGAATGGAAGGGAACGCCGGCTTCACCCGCGATCGCTTTCGCGAGAAGCGTCTTACCGGTACCAGGAGATCCGATCAGGAGTACGCCCTTCGGAATCCGCCCGCCGAGTTTGGTGAATTTCTTGGGGCTCTTGAGGAACTCCACGATCTCTTCAAGTTCCGCTTTGGCTTCTTCGATGCCTGCGACATCCTTGAAGCGAACGTTCGTGTGCGTGCCGTTGTACATTTTCGCACGACTTTGGCCGAAGCTCATCGCCTTACTAGAACCGCTCTGCAGCTGTCGCATGAAGAGGAAGAAAATGAAAAGGATAAGGAAGGTGGGAACCCACGAGATAAGGGCCGTCTCGAGGAAACTGCGCTCGGGTTCTTTTTCGAAGTTCGGCGTGATGCCCTTTTCTTCGAGACGCTTCAGATAGAATTCGCTGTTGGTGTTGCCAAGCGTGTTGAACATCGAACCGCTCTTGTAGTCGGGCTTGTACTTGCCGAGAATTTCATTCTGTCCGCGGAAAGTCACGGACTCGACTTTGCCTTCGTCGACGAGCTGGATAAATTCGCTGAAACTCAGCGGCGCCGTTTTCGTGGGAGCTACTTGCAGTTGGCTCGCAACGAAAAGCACGGAAGCGATCATGATGCCGATGATGAGGAAGGAGCGGAAACTCGATTTCATTGCCCCTAGCTTAATCGGGTCTCAGACGGGCTTCAAACTCTCTTCAAAAAAATGCGCGATAGACACAGAGCGTTCGTCGCCTTTTGCCTCATAGGGATCAAGAACTTTTAAACCGAAGATCGAAACGATCTGATTCGAGTTGTCTTGGCTCGCGAGCACGGGCCATTGACGCCAGTAAGGCTTCGGCACTCCGAAGGCTTTGAGCAGACCTTGATAGTGGGGCAGTTCTTCCGCGCGCATCGCCCTGATGACGAGCGGCCATGGAGCTCTTTCCCAGGACAGCAGCAATGTTCCGGCTCCCATACGTTGCCCGGGACGCGTAAACGCAGCCATCACGCTGAGATTCACAGGAACCTGTCTGAGATTCGACGACGGCAGGAAACTCCATGCGAGCGAAGCACCGAGCGAAGCGCGTTTCGAGAACTCAATCGCGCGCGGCTCCTGCCAAAGCTGACCGAACTCGGTCTCGGAACTGAAGATAAGCATGTCGGAGCGGCGCAGAAAACTTCCTGCGGGATGGACGAGTTCGTCTCCGCGTAGCAAAGCCTCGAC
>JBDSDI010000171.1:0-3445 GCA_039920645.1 Bdellovibrionota bacterium
TAAGGGCGAGAGCATTGCTGCCCCCTTTCTTGACGCCAAACTAAAGGCGCCAACGTATGCGGTATTAGCACAAGTTTCCCTGTGTTATTCCCCACCCGAAGGAAGATTACCTACGTGTTACTCACCCGTGCGCCGCTTTACTAACCCGAAGGTTTTCGCGCTCGACTTGCATGTGTTAGGCACGCCGCCAGCGTTCGTTCTGAGCCAGGATCAAACTCTTCAAAAAAGTTAAATCCTATACTAATCAGACCGAACCTGAACGTTTCTATTTTATTAAGACAGATCCGAACGGTGTTCGATCTGAATTACTGTTTTTGTTTTATACGGACTTTTGATCGAAACTCTTGTCAGCAGGCAAAGCCCACTAACTCAGAATTACGAGATCTAAATCGTACTTACTATTTAGTTTTCAAAGAACAACAACGAGGTGTGCTTCTACGGACCCTTTCAGGTCCTGTCAACAACTCGTTTTTCTTTTTTCCGGTTTTTTTTGCTTTCGCTTAAACTACCGAATTTAAAGAACTCTTCCGAGTCATTCACTCCTCGTTTTGGAGTTCGGTGGTTATATCAGAAACCTCTTAGGAGTGAAGAGAAATCTTCATTTTTTTTAAAATAATCTTCGCATGGCCCTGCGCATGCTGTTTTCGGCCTCCGTTCGGCCTACTTTACTTCCGTGATGGACCAAAATAACGAAAAGACCTTCTCCGAAAAGCTCGAAGAATCCTGGAAAGTCGTGGAAAAAAGCCGCCATCCCCAACGTCCTTACTCTTTGGACTATGTCATGAAGCTTTTTGAGAACTTTGAAGAGTTGAAAGGCGATCGTCTTTTCTCTGAAGATCCTGCGATCGTCGCCGGCGTTGGCGACTTCGTTTTCCCCAATGGAAATAAACAAAGTGTGTTTGTCGTTGCGAATCAAAAAGGCCGTAAGACGCGAGAAAAAATTCAACGCAATTTCGGCATGGCTCGCCCCGAAGGCTACCGCAAAGCTATGCGCGTATTCGATCTCGCTGAGAGATTCGGAAAACCCCTTATTACACTCATCGATACGCCCGGGGCTTTTCCGGGTATCGGAGCGGAAGAACGTGGACAGTCCGTTGCGATCGGCGAGAGCATCAAGCGCATGTTCGAGCTGAAGATTCCCAGCGTGGGGGTCGTTATCGGAGAAGGCGGATCGGGCGGAGCGCTCGCCCTTGGCGTGACCGACCATCTCCTCATGCTGGAGAACTCGATCTATTCCGTCATCAGTCCCGAGAGCTGCGCTGCCATCTTGTGGGGAAGTTCATCGGAGATGAAGCGCGCGGCTTTGGCCCTCAAGCTCTCTGCCCGCGAGACACTCGAGCTTGGCCTCTGCGACGGCATGATCGAAGAGGGAGGCGAAGGGGCGCATGTCGACTTCGACGTTGCCTGCGAACACCTGAGGACGCGGCTAGGGAAGAGCCTCACAGAACTGATGGGTCAATCTTCAGAGACGCTTCGGCAGAAGCGCTATGAGAAATTCCGCAAAATCGATGCGCGCCACATCGCCGTGGGCGACGTGAAAGCGAAATCCTGATGTCGGTGCCACGCTGGGCTTCGATGACCGGTTATGCTCAAGCCGACATCGGTCTGAAGGGCCGGCATTTCAAATTCCAGATCAAAAGCGTGAACCATCGTTTTTTCGAGTTCCGCATTCGAGCCCCTCGCGAATGGCAGATGCTCGAGAACGAGTTTCGTTCGTGGTGCAAAGAAGAGCTTCAACGGGGCAGCGTTGATTTTTCGATTGAAGAAGCACGCGGCGCGTTTGCGGCGCGCGGAACTTCGAGCGAAGATTTCTCCAAGGCTCGCGGCTTCATATGCCGCCTCACCCAGGCCCTTGAGGCGACTCAAGGAGACTGGGGCAACTCCCAAATCTCCGATGGAGAAAGAGCGCGAATACTGTCCAATCACCCCGAAACGTGGAACAGCGATTTCAACGTGAAGGAAGTCGAGGTTTTGCCCGAAGCCGACGAACTCAAGAGCTTCGTCATGGATCTTTGCGGGAAGCTCCTCGAGCAGAGACTGAGCGAAGGCGAGGAAACTCGTCGCTCCGTCATCGAGCACGGCAGCTATATCCGCTCCCAGTGGGAACTCATTCGTAACGAGCTTCCTCCACTTAAAGAAGCCTGGAGGAAAGGCCTCGAGGAACGCCTGCAGAAGCTCGCCGAATCCTTCTCGGGTGGAAGTCTCGAGTCAGGCCGCATCTACCAAGAGTTCGTGCTCCTGGCGGACAAGCGTGACGTCAGTGAGGAAGTCCAACGCATCGATTCCCACCTCAAAGCCCTCGACGCCTTGATCGAAAGCCCCAAGGACCCGGCGATCGGCAAACGCTTGGACTTTATCGCCCAGGAACTCAACCGGGAATGGACGACCTTGAGCAATAAGATCCAGGACGCGGCCCTGAACCAACACGTGGGCGAAGCCAAGCTCACGATCGAAAAAATCCGGGAACAAAGCCTCAACCTCGTGTAAGAAATCCTCATGATCCCCGAGAAAGTCCGAATTGAAGTCCTCGACGTCGGTTTCGGCAATACCGTACCCAAACACCGGGTGATCGGATTTATGGCCTACGATTCGGATCCCTTGCGCCGTCATTGCCAGGAACTCGAGCGGAACCACCGTGTCATCGACGCCACCAAAGGTCGTCGCGTGAGAACGGTTGTGTTTTTGGACTCCTCGCATGTCGTTCTATCGAACGTGGCTCGCGAGACATTGGCCGAAAGACTTCAAGGCAACATCTAGCCATCTCCCCTGCCGCGCAGCATCCGCGCCAAATACCAGGCATCCTGAATCTCCGAAGCCTGCAAGATTTTCCGGTTTCGGCGTGCTAAGTTCTCAATATGGGAGTTTCGAAAGGTTTACTCGTTGTGATTGCAGCCCCGAGCGGCGGCGGCAAGACCACGCTCGCGAACGAACTGATACATCGCTTTCCGAACTCCCGACGCTCCATTACGTGCACCACTCGTCCCGCACGTACGACAGAAATCCCCAACCAAGACTACACTTTCGTCAACGATGCCGACTTCGACCGGATGCTCAAAGACAACGAATTCGCCGAGTGGGCGAAAGTTCACGGACATCGCTACGGCACGCGTAAAAGCGTCGTGCGAGAGTCCGTCGAAAAGGGCGAAGTCCTGTTCATGACAATTGACGTGCAAGGTGCGAAAAGCATCAAGAATGCTTTCCCCGACGCCCTCACGATCTTCGTAATGCCTCCGGATTTTGACGTTCTCGAGAGCCGTCTGCGTAAACGTGGAACGGAATCCGATGTCGATATCCGTCGCCGTCTTGAAAATGCCCGAAAGGAAATCGCGATGGTTGGAGACTTCGACTTCGAAGTCTTGAACGACCGCCTCGACCGAGCCGCACTGGAAATCGAGTCCATCATTCGCAAGCGTCTCTCATGACCCAGCAACAGGGACCTTCGGAG
>JBDSDI010000172.1:0-3368 GCA_039920645.1 Bdellovibrionota bacterium
AGTCCTTGATCGCGCGCAAGGCGGTGATCTGGGATCCAATGTGGAAATGGGTCATCTGGAGGCAGTCGAGCATGTTCTCGGAGCGGAGCAGTTCGACGCCTTTGAGAATTTCGGAGACCGTAAGACCGAACTTGGACTTCGCGCCCGAACTTTCGATCCATTTTCCAGCGCCTTTGCTTTCGAGTTTAGCGCGGAAGCCGATGACGGGGCGGATGTTGAGATATTTAGACGACTCGATGATCATCGGAAGTTCCGAGAAACGATCGACGACGATGATGGTGTTGCGACCGAGCTTTCGCGCGAGAAGCGCGGTTTCGATGTATTCGGAGTCCTTGAAGCCATTGCAGACCAGCAACGCTTCGGGGTTATCCATCACGGCGAGCGCGATGAGAAGCTCGGGCTTGGAGCCGGCTTCGAGACCGAGGCGGGTTGCTTTGCCGAACTCGACCATCTCTTCGACAAGATGACGTTGTTGGTTGACCTTGATCGGGAAGACGCCGTTGTACGCGCCTTTGTAGTTATAGGTTTCGAAAGCTCGTTCGAACGAACTGGCGAGCGCTTTGATACGAGAGTTGACGATATCGGGAAAACGAATCAGGACGGGCGAACGAAGGCCGCGATGCTGGAGGTCGTCGACGAGAGCGCGAAGATCGACTTTGCGGGCGTCGTCTTTGCCGAAGGGACACGTCTCGACGTGACCTTTATCGTTGATCTTGAAATAACTCGCGCCCCAGTTGTCGATACCGTAGAGCTCAGTGCTCTTCTTCGTGTTCCAAAGTTCCAATTCGGTTGCCTCTTTCCTTCGATGACGGGTTGAAAAGGATGTGTCCTAAATCATCGTGGGAATTAGCGAAAATATCTTTAACCTACAAATTAAAAACGAAAAAAGCCGCCTCCTCGCGGAAGCAACTTTTTGCGACCTGAAAACGACTTCTAAAGTCGGCTCAGAATTGGGTGTGACGATCGAGACTCGATGGCTTGTACGTTTGCACGTCTTCTTCAGAAGCAGTGCTGCGTTCCATTGAAGCGCAAGCCGACAGTCCCAAAGTTAAAACAGTCATCAACATCAAAAAGTACTTGTTCATAAGACCCTCCTTAAAATTTATCCCTCGTTAATAAGACCCGGCCCCAGGATCTTACGGTTAGTCGTTCTTCTATCTTATCGTCTCACAAACAGGGGCCTTGAGCCCAATGCGTCATTAAGTGTCTGTGAAGGCAAGTTGTTGAGGAAACTCGAACCCTTGTGCGAAGTGCGCGCGCCAATAATTTACCGGTTTTTCGGATATAATTTTGCGTTGTTCGCGAAAGCTTAAATGCGATCCTGAGCTTCAATGTCGAGGTGGTGCGTGCCCAAAGAATGCGGGTTTCTGAGCGCGGCATAGAGAATTAAGGTCGCGACTTGAACCGCGTGGCGAAGTCCGATTAAGGACTCGGAGAGTTTGCCACGTTTGTAGAAACTTTCCACGTCGCGGCGCAGGTCGAGCAGCATGCGTTCGGCGCGCTTGAGACGAGCGTCGTAGCGCGTGAGGCCGACGTAATTCCACAGCGTACGCCGGAGGAGCTGCCAGTCTTGGCTCAGCAACGCAGGATCGACCTCGTCTTCTCCGGGGACCCAGGGTTGGGCCTGGAAGTCCCAGCCCTGAAGCGAGCTAAGGTAGACGTGAGCAGCGTCGGCGGAGCGATGCCCGTAGACCAGCGCTTCTAAGAGCGACGTCGATGCGAGTCGATTGGCGCCGTGGAGACCCGTACAGGCCACCTCGCCTGCCGCGAAAAGTCCGGGTAGGCTCGTGCCGCCTACGGAATCCGTCCAGACACCTCCGAGGGTGTAGTGTGCCGACGGAACCACAGGAATCAGGTCGAGTGTCGGGTCGAGCCCCTTCTGTTCGAGAAGCGACAGGATACCTGGGAAATGATCTGCGAAATTCTTGATGCCGCGACAATCGAGCCAGACGTGTTCGGATCCATCATGAAGCATGGTCTCGTGGATCGCGCGCGCCACAACGTCGCGGGCGGCCAGCTCGTCGACGAAACGTTCGCCGCTCATGCGGAGGAGCTTGGCGCCCTCGCCGCGCAACGCTTCGGTGAGAAGGTAACGGCGTTCGTTCGGGATGTAGAGCGAGGTCGGGTGGAACTGAACGTATTCGAGGTGCAAGGTGCGGGCACCCGCGCGATGAGCGGCGGCAATACCGTCGCCTCTCAGGCTGCGCGCTCCGGTGGAGTGTTCGAAGAGTCCCGAGAATCCCCCGGTGGCCAGTAGAACCGCAGGCGCGACGAAGGCTTCCACGCGTTGTTCGTTTCTCAAGAAAATATACGCCCCGGCACAACAGCTGGTTTTGTAAACGGAGCTCGAACGAAGATCGTGGCGATCCGAGACGAGAAGGTCGACGAGCAAGCCTTCTTTTCGTTCGATAAGAGGATGCGACGCGACCATCACGCGCAGCTTGTCCATGATCGCGCGACCACTCTGATCTTTGACATGCAGGATGCGCGGCCGTGAATGCGCAGCCTCGAGCGCCCAGTCGAGATCGCCCTTGGCGTCGCGATCGAAGCTCACTTTCGCGCGATCGAGCAACCAATAGGGAACGAGTTTTGAACCGTCTTTGACGACGGTTTCCACCGCGACCGGGTTGTTG
Source organism: Bdellovibrionota bacterium (assembly GCA_039920645.1). GTDB lineage: Bacteria > Bdellovibrionota > UBA2428 > UBA2428 > UBA2428 > CAMCVE01. The sequence continues at coordinate 2,634 of JBDSDI010000172.1, forward strand.
ATCCCGCACCCGGCTGCGAAGATGTCCTGAATCAGACTTTCGAAATCGCCTTCGCGTGGATAGACGATACCCCCCTGAGCCCATGCGCTCGCGCATTCGGAATCGCCTTCAATGAGCAGAACCTTGCGACCTTGCTCGGCCGCGCGCAAGGCGCCTATGCTTCCGGCAAGACCGGAGCCGATGACGATCACATCCCAGCTCATTGAAACTCCATACTGATGTCGAGCGAACGCGCGCTGTGCGTGAGCGCGCCGACGCTGAGTCGGTGCACGCCGGGGATCACGTAGGTGGCAAGAGTTTCGAGGCGCAATCCGCCGGAAACTTCGATGCTTTCGACGTTGCGAAGCGCGGGCAAGATATCGCGCACCATGCTCGGATCGAAATTATCCAATAAAAGGTGTTTGGCGCCGACGGCATTCAAACGCAGCGCTTCGTCGGGTGAATCGACTTCCAAGAGCCAAAGGTCGGGAGCCATCTCGGGACGGGACCTTGCCCATCCCAAGAGCTCCACGAAACTTGCGCCCATCGTTTCCAAAATAAGCTTGTGATTGTCCTTGAGCATCACGCGGTCGGCGAGATGCAGGCGGTGCAAGGACGCTCCCCCCACGCAGGCGGCATAAACCTGAAAAGGTCTTAGACCCGGAAGGGTCTTGCGCGTGTGATAGAGGCGCGGTTTTTCGAAACGTTCTTTGTCGACATCCGACCATTCTTCGTAAGCGTCGTCGATGAGCTTCG
>JBDSDI010000173.1:0-4752 GCA_039920645.1 Bdellovibrionota bacterium
GCCGCTTCGGGATAGAGATCTGCGCCGACGCCGGAAACTTCGCCTACATTGGAGACAAAGCGAATACCGGGGAAATCTTTCTTCAAAGAAGCCGCGCGTTCTTCGCTCGGCTCGACGACGACCGTCACGCGTGCTCCGATGCGCTCGCCGTTCTGAACGATCTTCTGAAGATGCTTCAAGCCCATGTGGCCTGCGCCTACGATCACGAAACGCACGTCCTGTTGAAGTTTGCCTGACGCTGACATTATCTTTGCACTCCTGCTTTACTGCTGCGTACGAACTCTAGGAAAAGTTTCGCATGCGAATTTTCGGGATATTTTTCTTCGACGTCCGAGAGGGCTTTTTCCAGACTCAAGTTACCGAGATAAAAAATCTTGTAGAGATCGTTGATCACGCGCAGTGAATCCGCGCCGAGATTGCGGCGGCGCAGGCCCACGGCGTTCGGGCCGCTCACGGACGAGAACTCTTTGGCGGCCATGAAAGGCGGGAGATCGCGGCGCATGATCGTCGAACCTCCGAGGAAGGAATAGGAACCGAGACGACATTTCTGAACGACGGCCGAGAGTCCGCCGATGACGACATAGTCGCCAACTTCGACGTGACCCGCCAGCGCGACCTGATTGGCCATGATGACGTTGTTGCCCACGATGCAGTCGTGCGCCACGTGACAGTAAGCCATGATGAAATTGTCGTTGCCGATACGGGTCGTCGTTTTGTCGCGCGCGGTGCCGCGACTTACCGTTACGCTTTCGCGGAAAATATTGCGATCGCCGATCATGACGGTCGTCGCTTCATTTTTGTAGCTCAAATCCTGCGGCGCTCCGCCGAGCACGGCGAAGGGATGGACGACGTTATCTTCGCCGAGCGCAATGATGCCGTCTAGAACGACGTGCGAAATGAGACGCGTGCGTGCGCCGATTTTCGCCTGTGCGGACACGCGACAGAACGCACCGATCTCCACGCCCGCGCCGAGTTCGGCTCCGTCTTCGACGATCGCCGTTGGATGGATTTTGACGCCACTCACGAAGCCGCTCCCAGCTTCATCCAGAAGTTTCCTTTGGAATAGAGGATGCTGTCGTCTTTGGACTTCATCTCGACGGACCAGTTGTGCAGACCCGCTTTGTAACGAAGTTTCTTGCAGTGAATGCGAAGCGTATCGCCCGGGAGGACGGGGTACTTAAATTTGTACGAGTCGACCGCGACGAAAAGTCCTTCGCGAATACTGCCACCTTTCAACACGCCCATGAAAACCCACATGCAAGCCTGTGCGCCCGCTTCGAGTTGAAGCACACCGGGGAAAATGGGACGGTCGGGAAAATGTCCGCGGAAGAGGTCCAGCTTCGCGTCGACGTCAAATTCGACGACGCCTTCTTCGCCAGTTTCGTTTCTTTCCATAAGACGACTGACCCAAAGAAAAGGGTCGCGGTGCGGAAGCGTCAATTCAGGGCGATCAGAAATCATTCGTGCTCATCCTCCGAGGATTCAATTTTATCTTCGAGCGCCTTGAGGCGATCATAAATTTCTGGGAGTCGGGACTGAAGCGAAGCGATTTTAAGCGCTTCTCGCAGGGGGCGTACGGGATAGCCTTTAACTTGCGAGCCTGCGGGGATATCGGCGGTCACGCCAGATTGCGCGGCAATCACGACGTCGTCGCCAATCGTGAGATGCCCTGCCGTTCCCGTAAGACCGGATATGGTCACACGGGATCCGATGTGGGTCGAACCCGATACGGCCACGAATCCGAGAATGACGGAACTTTGTCCGACGCTCGAGTTGTGTCCGATCTGAGTGTGATTATCGATGGCCGTAAAATCGCCGATCGTCGTATCACCGAAAACGGCGCGATCGACCGATACGTAGGCGCCGAGACGCACGCCGTTGCCGATCACCGCACGACCGACATGCAGGCGAGGACGTTTGTTCGGAACGCTGGGAAAATCGACAAGACCGAAACCTTGGGCGCCAATGGAATTGAATCCGGAGCAAAGCACACCGTCGCCGATCACGCATTCGTCACCGATGCGCGAATGCGCGCCGATGCGGCAGTTTTTGCCGATGTGCACGCGCGCTCCGATGCGGACGCCGCTTTCGAGAATCGTGCCTTCGCCGATCGTAGAGTCCGGGCCGATAACAACGCCGGCCTCGGCGACGACACCGCGAGGGATGGCATGCGTGGGTCCCGCCCATTCGTGCGCCCAGAGTGCGCGTACGATGCTATCCAATGCCGCTTCAGGGTAAGGCGTCCAAAGGACGACGCCCGTGAAAGAGATCGGACGATCTTTCGCGCGCGACGGATGCGCAAAAAGAAAACGGGCCGCTTTCGGCCAGGGGCTGCGCGTGGAGGAACCGAGATAGCCCCACGAAGAAGGCCCGAAATCTTCGGCGTCGCTAGAACGAAGCGCTTCGGTATCGGGCCACGGGAACAAGTGAGTCTCTGCGGACGCGTCGGCCTCGACCTCAAGACCCGAAGTCTTGAGGTCGCGGATCAGGGAATCAATTCCCGATGGCCACCGATTTGCGAACGAGGATGCCCACACCGGAGAGCCTCACTTCTTGTTTTTGTCGTCGTAGAGACGGATGAGCTCTTCGGTGATGTCGGTTTGACTGGTCGAGTAGAGCAGAATGCCCGAACTCGCTTCGAAGACGAGATCAAGTTTGCGTTTGCGGCTCAGCTCGGGGATGAGGGCGCGAAGACCTTCGATGATCGGACGCGTGAGTTCGGCTTCTTTTCCTTGCAGTTCAACTTGCGCTTTCTGTTGCATCTCTTGGAGCTGACCGATTTTTTGTTGGATCTTCGAGCCTTGTTCCACGCGAGCTTTTTCGGAAAGCACGGGAGCTTTCTTCTGGAACTCTTCATTCATTTTCTGGATGTCGCCTTGAAGTTTCTCGACGTCCTTACGGCGGGTCTCAACTTCTTTCTCGAGTGAGGCCTTGGCGGATTTTCCGCGGTTCACTTCTTGGAGAGCTTTTTGGAAGTTTACAGTGCCAACAGCCACTTCCGCAGCGAAGACAGACAGAGGACCCGCTGCGACGATCGCCGCAAGGCCTGCTTTTAGAAGGAATTTGTTCATTATTTCCACTCCTTAATGTGCCCTCATGGGCTGCAAATAGGTTTAGGACGGGCCGCGCCCAAGAGCAACACGGCTCAAAGATTTTGTTAGTCGCGGAGCGAGGACTGACGGGGGAGATTAGAACGTCGGAGCAATAATGAAGTGGAACTCTACGCCCTTGCCCTCTTTGGAGGGAATATCCGCAAGGGGGTAACCCCATTCGAAACGGAGCGGACCCAGGGGCGAGTACCAGCGTATGCCCCAACCGTAGTCGGAAAGCAGTGCGGGCTTGCGATCGTCGAAGCTGTCCCACGCGTTACCGATATCGAAGAAGAACGCGAGGCGAATATCCGCGTCGGGAATGAGCGGCATTTCGAGTTCGTTGATGTAGATCAGCTTGTGGGTGCCGCCCACCGTGTACGGGAAGGGTTTAGGATTAATGAGATCACCGTTCTTGTCTTTGCGTTGATTGACGAGGGTCTTCGAGGGACCGACCGAAGACCCCGGGTAACCACGCAACGAGAAGACGCCGCCTAAGACGAAACGCTCGGAATCGGGAACAGTGTCATTCTCGAAGGCGTTCGTAAGCACGCCGTATTCGAAGTTCGTGCGGTAAACGAGGTTACTCCACACCTTATGATAGAAGCGCGCCGAGGCGTTGTACTTCTGGAAAACGCGGCCGCCGAGGCCTGCGAATTCACCCGAAGCGGAAAGGTAGAAACCTTTCGAAGGGTCGATACGGTTGTTACGCTTGTCGTAGGAGAGCGTGGTCGTCACGGAACTGATGTGCGACTCGGCGTCCTTCTTAGGATCGGTGAAAATATCGGGACTGATAGCATTCGAAAGTTGGTAGTGTTCAAACTTGTAGGCGCCGTAGAGATTCAAGTCTTCGTAGATTTCGCGACCCAAGCGGAGCGAAGTTCCCGTGAGACGTTGGTCGTAAGAGGTATAGAGACCGCCGACGCCGGACTTAGTGGCGTAGACGTCGATGCCCGCCAACCATTCGCTGTCGTTGATCTTCGGATCGGTGAACTGCAGATTGAAGGTCTGATCCTGCTGCGAACTCAGATTCAAATTGAAAGAGAGTTGTTGGCCGCGTCCGAAGAGGTTGGCCTGCGAGACTTGCGCCCCGAAAGAGAACCCCACGGCATTGCCGTAACCTGCTTGGACAACGAGTGTGCCCGAGGGTTTTTCGTCGACGCGAATTTCGAGATCGAGAGCGTCGTTCGTGCCTTCGGGGCTCGAGGTGAGGAAGTTGACGTCATTACCGAAATAACCGAGACGAATCACGCGCTCCAAGCTCTTGCGGCGCTTGGTGGCGTTGTAGAGCTCGCCTTCGTGGAACTGAAGCTCGCGACGCACGACTTTGTCGTGGGTCTTGGTATTACCGGTGATTTTGATCTTACCCCAGTAAACCTTTTCGCCTTTTTCGATATCAATGCGCAAGTTCACTTTCTGGGTTCCGGGTTCGCTGGCGGTGCGAGGAATCACGTTGGCGAACGCGTAGCCTTGATCGCCGTATTTATCGGTCAGCTTGAGGATCTGCTCTTGGAGGCGACCCGTGGAAAAGACGTCGCCGTCCTTCATCTCAAAAGCCTCGCGAAGTTCGTCGGTGGAGAAAATAAGATCGCCGGCAAAACTCACGTCGCCTAGGAAGAACTGCTTGCCTTCGATGACGTCGATAACGATGTCGATATAACGA